>JBGOST010000310.1:0-3996 GCA_041476125.1 Usitatibacter sp.
AACGACGGCGATCTTGTTGCGCTGATTGGCCGCCACCATGAAGTAGCGCTTGGTGGAGTCAAAACCGCCATCATGCAGAAAACGCTCGGTGCCAAGGTCGGTCACCTTGAGATTGTTGATGTCCGAGTAATCCACCATCAGCGTATGACCGGTCTCCTTCACGTTCACCACGACTTCGGGGTGGAAGTGCGAGGCGACGATCGAGGCGACACGCTCGAGCCGCTCAAGATCATGTCGACCCGCGGCATGACCGTGGACACGCAGGAATACCATCCCGAGCCCCGCGTTGCGGCCATCGTCGCCTCGCACTTCAAGCCCGAATTCGTGGTGAACGTGAAGGAGACCGGCAAGATCCTGATGATCAACTATCGGGACATCAAGAATCTCACCGTCACCGAGATTCCCGCGGCGCGCTTCCTCCACGACGGCGGGTGGGATTCCAGCCACCGCTTCGTGATGATGGCCGCAAACCAGTCGAACAAGATCGCGGTGGTGGACGCCAAGGAAGGCAAGCTCGCCGCGCTGGTGGAGGTGGACAAGATTCCCCACCCCGGCCGCGGTGCCAACTTCGAGCACCCGAAATGCGGCCCGGTGTGGGCCACGGGCCACCTCGGCAGCGAGAAGATCTCGATCATCGGCACCGACCCCGAGCATCACAAGGCCTACGCCTGGAAAGTGTGCGAGACGATCGACGGCCAGGGAGGCGGCAACCTCTTCATCAAGACGCACCCGAAGAGCAAGCACCTCTACGTGGACACGCCGCTCAATCCCGATCCGAAGGTGAGCCACTCCGTGGCGGTGTTCGACACGACGAACCTCAAGGCGGGCTTCAAGGTGCTGCCGATCTTCGACTGGGCGGACATCAAGGGCGAGGCCGCCGGGCGCGTCGTGCAGCCCGAGTTCAACAAGGCGGGCGACGAGGTGTGGTTCTCGGTGTGGAGCGCGAAGAACCAGCAGTCCGCGCTGGTCGTGGTGGACGACAAGACGCTCAAGCTGAAGGCCGTCATCAAGGACCCGCGGATCATCACGCCCACCGGCCACTTCAACGTCTACAACACGCAGCACGACGTCTACTGAGGAAATGAACGTGAATCGACCCATCGTCACCGCGGCCTTCTGCGCCGTCATCGCCCTCGCCGCGGCCCCCGCCGCGGCGGACGCGAACCTCGATCTCGCCAAGGCCAAGGGTTGCACCGCCTGCCACGACGTCGCGAAGAAAGTGATCGGTCCTGCCTACGGGGAGGTCGCGAAGAAGTACAAGGCCGACAAGGAGGCTCCCGCCAAGCTCGCCACGAGCGTGCTCAAGGGCAGCAGCGGCAAGTGGGGGCCGATCCCCATGCCGGCGAACAAGGTGTCGGACGACGAGGCGAAGAAGCTCGTCGCCTGGATCCTGTCGCTCTGAGGCCTAGCCCGAGTCGGCCTCGGTGCCGAATGCGCGCAAGCCCTGGGAATCGAGGATCTCGATGTCGCGGCCGTCGACGCGGACCAGGCCCGCGGCCGCGAGCTCGTGGAGGATGCGCGAGAAATACTCCGCAGTGAGGTTCAGTCGCGAGGCGACCAGGGATTTTTGCGCGGGCAGCGTGACGCGCCCCTCGGCGCCGCTTTCCTCGAGCATCGCGAGGTAACCGATCACGCGCTGCATGGCCGAGTGCAGCGCGAGCGCCTCGACATCCTTGACCATCATGTGCAGGCGCATCGAGAGCCCCGCCAGCATGCGCCGCGCGAGGCGCGGGTCGCGGTCGAGCTCCGCGTAGAGGGCCTCCTTGCCGACGTGCAGGAGGAAGCAATCCGCGAGCGTCACCGCCGAAACCACGTAGGGACGGTCGGCGAACATGAGCGCCTCGCCGAAGGTCATCCCCGGACCGATGATCTCGACCACCTTCTCGGCGCCGGACGCGGTGCCCACCACGAGCTTCACCTGGCCGAAGACGACCAGGTGGAATCCGATGCACGGATCGCCGCGCTGGATGAGGACCTTCCCGCGTTCGGCGCGCACCTCGGTCGTGCCGGAGGCGATGCGTGCCAGCTCGTCGGGCGACAGGTCGCGAAAGATGGGCGCGTGGCCGAGAAGATCGACGACCTTGCGGCTGCTCCCGCCGGGGCGTGGAAAAGAAACCTGTGCATGCATGGGGGCACTTTCCCACGCCAGCGCCGGCTCGCGCTTGCGATGGATCAAACGGCCCCGCACCCGCCCCCCTAAGCTCGACCCATGGACTTTTTCCGCCCGCTGGCCGTGCTTGCCGCCAGCCTGCCCGCGGCCGCGTTGCCTGCGCAGCCCACCGCGCCCCCCGCTTATCCGATGGAGAAGATCGTCGTGACCGCGGTCGCGAGCCGGGTGGCCGAGGCCGTCGATTCGACCCCGGCCAACGTGAGCGTGATCGAGCGCGGCGATCTCGATCGCTCCATCGCGATCGACGTGCGCGAGGCCCTTCGCTATGAGCCCGGCGTGTCGATCGAGAACGGCGCGACCCGCTTCGGCCTGGGCAACATCTCGATCCGCGGCCTCGATGGCAACCGCGTGCAGATGCTCCTCGACGGCGTTCGGCTGCCCGACGGCTATCGCGTGGGGAGTTTCTCCAACGCGAGCCGCAATCCCTTCGACCTGGGATTGCTCTCGCGCATCGAGATCCTGCGCGGTCCCGCCTCGGCGCTCTACGGATCCGACGCGCTCGCGGGCGTGGTCTCGATGACGACCCTGGATCCGCGCGAGTTGTTGCGCCCCGGGGCTGCCGCCGGCGGCTTCGCGCAGGCGGGATACGAGGATGCGGGACGCGCCGTGAGCCGCACGGGTGCGGTCGCGGGACGGGTGCGGGGCATCGAGCTGCTCGCGGGCGCGAGTCGCATCGACGCGGGCACGCGCGGCAACATGGGCGAGGTGGACACGCTCGGCGCGACGCGCACCACCCCCAATCCGCAGGAGGGCCACTCGGCATCGCAACTTGCGAAGATCGTGATCCCGCTGCGCGGCGGCGCCCGCCTGCGCGCGACCTACGATCGCTTCGAGCGCCGGGTCGCCACCGACGTGCTCTCCCTGAACCCGCAGTCGCCGCGCACCGTGAGCCTCGCGGGCGACGACCGCGCGTCGCGCACGCGCGCGAGCGTCGACGGCGAGGCCTACGCGCTCGGGCCGGTGGACCGGCTGGCCGTGATCGCCTACCGGCAGCGCTCGAGCACCGACCAGGACACCACGGAAGTGCGCGCGAACACGACCGCGCAGTGCCTCTCGGCCGCCGGGACGGTGAGCTGTCGCCGCGAAGCGCGGTTTCGCTTTCACGAAGACGAGGTGGGCCTGACCGCGATCGCGCAAAGTGTGGCGGGCGAGCGCCACCGGCTCGTCTACGGCGCGGAGTGGTCGCGCACGCGCGCCGAGGAGCTGCGCGACGGGCAGCAAACGAACCTCGACACGGGCGCGGTGAGCAACGTCGTCGGCACCGACATCTTCCCCACGCGCGACTTTCCGAAATCGCGCGTCGATCGCGCGGGCGCCTTCCTGCAGGACGAGATCGCGGTGGCGAAAGCGACCGTCATTCCGGCGCTGCGCTTCGACCGCTTCCGCATGAGTCCCGAAGCCGATGCGATCTATGCGGCGGGCAATCCCGGCCGCTCACCCGTCGGCGTCACGGACTCGGCCTGGTCGCCCAAGCTGGGAGCGCTCGTTCCCGTCACCCGGCAAACCACGCTCACGCTGCAGGCCGCCGTGGGATTCCGCGCGCCGCCTTTCTTCGATGTGAACGTCGGGCTTTCGAACCTGCCGCTCGGCTACACGGTGATCCCGAATCCCGACCTGCGCCCGGAGACGAGCCGCGGCGTCGAAGCCGGGTTGCGCGGGCGCCACGAGAGCGTCGATTACTCGGTGGCCGTCTATCGCACCGACTACCGCGACCTCATCGTGTCGCGCGCGCCGCTGCCTTGCCCGGGAGACCCGCGTTGCGTGCCCGGCGCGCCGATCACCTTCCAGTCCCAGAACGTGACGCGCGCGCGCATCGAAGGCGTCGA
>JBGOST010000311.1:0-3990 GCA_041476125.1 Usitatibacter sp.
AGCGAGCCGAAGTAGTACCAGATGTTGAAGTTCTTCGGCGCGTAATACTCCGACAGTTGGTCCTTCCAGAGCGAGACCAGGGGGAAGCGCTGGTCGACCCAGGTGAGGACGCCGTTGAACGGCCCGGCCCCGGTAACGGGAGTCTTCACGGTCTTCGCGGCCACGCTCTAGGCTCCCTTGGTGTCTTCGCCGATGACCACGACCGCGTCACTGGCGTAGCGGTGGGGCGGGACCGGCAGGTTCGCGGGCGCGGGGGAGCCCTTGAACACCCGCGCCGAGAGGTCGAAGCGAGAGTTGTGGCACGGGCAGTAGTAGCCTCCCGGCCAGTCATTGCCCATGTCGGAGGCCGCTCCGACCTCCTTCTTCAGGGTCGGCGAGCATCCCAGATGGGTGCATACGCCCTCGACCACGAGGAAGGCGGGTTTGATCGAGCGCTCCGGGCCCTTCACGTAGGGAGGCTGCCTGGCCTCCTTGGACTCGGGATCGACCAGCAGTGGGTCGTTCTTGGGCAGGCGGGCGAGCATCTCGTCAGTGCGCCGCAGCACCCAGATGGGCTTGCCGCGCCACTCCACGGTGATCTGCTGGCCGGGCTCGAGCCTGGAGATGTCGTATTCCACCGGGGCGCCTGCGGCGAGCGCCCTCGCGCTCGGCAGCCAGCTCGCGAGGAACGGCACGGCCACCGCCACCCCCGCCACGCCGGCCGCGGCCGACGTCCCAATCACAAGCAAGCGTCGTCTTTTTTCGTCGACATTGTCTCTGACGATGGCGGTCATGGGGGATAAAGGGGGGAAGGGGACGCGGGGACAGGTTAATTGAACATTTTAGCGGATTTGGTGCCCCCACTTAAAGCCCGGGCGCCGAATTAAGCATTGACCGGGCCCCTTTTCGCTCCTAGATTGCGCTAACTCCGAGGAGACCAGCCATGGGAATGACGTCGGAATTCAGGGAATTCGCAGTCAAGGGCAGCGTCGTGGACCTTGCGGTCGGCGTCATTATCGGCGCGGCGTTCGGCAAGATCGTCGAGTCGCTGGTGGCCGACCTCATCATGCCCATCGTCGGCAAGTTCACCGGCGGCATCGACTTCACGCAGCATTTCATCGCGCTATCGCCGATCCCCGCCAACATCCCGATGACCCTCGAGGCGTTGAAGAAAGCGGGCATTCCGGTCATCGCGTACGGCAACTTCCTCAACATCGTGCTGAATTTCATCATCCTCGCCTTCATCGTTTTCCTGATGGTGCGACAGGTCAACAAGGTGCGGCGCGTCCATCCCCCCGCCCCGCCCGAGGACGTCCTCCTCCTGAGGGAAATCCGCGACAGCCTTGTGAGAAAATAGGAGGGATGCGCAAGCTTTGGCTCTTCTTCGCCCAGGCGGTCACGCTCACCCTCGCGGCGATCTTCGTCGTCTCGCTGGTGAAGCCCGATTGGCTCGCCTGGCGCACGCAGGTGGTGGAGGTGCGCGAGGCGGCTCCTCCCGGTCAGGCAATCGCGCCCGTCGTCGCGCTGCGGCCCTCCTCCTTCAGCGAGGCGGCGCGCAAGGCGATTCCCTCCGTGGTCAACATCTCGGCCACGCGCCAGGTCAAGCGGCGTAACCCGCTCTTCGACGATCCCGCGTTCCAGCGCTTCTTCGGCGAGCGCTTCAACATGCCGAGCGAGACGCAGCTCTCGCTGGGCTCGGGCGTGATCGTGAGCCGCGAGGGCTACATCCTCACCAACGACCATGTGGTCGACGGCGTCTCCGAGATCCACGTCACGCTCTCCGACGGGCGCACCTTGGTGGGCAAGATCGTCGGCACCGATCCCGACACCGACCTCGCGGTGGTGCGCGTGAGCGCCAACGGCTTGACACCCATCACCTTCGGGCTTTCCGACCAGGCGCAGGTCGGCGACATCGTGCTCGCGATCGGAGATCCGTTCAGCGTCGGCCAGACGGTGACCATGGGCATCATCAGCGCGGTGGGGCGGGAGATCGGGCCGGCGAATCCTTTCAGCAACTTCATCCAGACCGACGCGGCGATCAATCCCGGCAACTCCGGCGGCGCGCTCGTCGACACCAACGGCAACCTGATCGGCGTCAACACGCTCATCTTCTCGCGCTCCGGCGGCTACCAGGGCATCGGCTTCGCCATCCCGGTGAGCCTCGCCAAGAAAGTGATGGAGCAGATCATCGAGACCGGCAGCGTCACGCGCGGCTGGTTCGGCGTCGAGGTCGCCGACATCAGCCCCGAGCTCGCCGAGTCCCTCGGCCTCAAGGGCACGCGCGGGGCCATCATCGGCGCCATCGAGCGCGGCAGCCCGGCGGAAAAGAGCGGCATGAAACTGGGAGACGTGATCGTCGCGGTGAACGACAAGCCGGTGGGCAACTCGACCGCGACGTTGAACGCGATCGCCTCGGTGCCCCCCGGCAAATCGGTCCCGGTGAAGGTCGTGCGCCGCAACCAGGAGTTGAACCTCGACATCATGGTCGGCAAGCGCCGGCCCCGGCCCCGCATGCAGGAGTAGCGCGGCTACTCGCTGGAAGCCTCTCCCAGCCCCGTCTCGGGCTTGCGCCGCCGGTTGATGATCTGCGCGAAGAAGATCCCGATCTCGTAGAGCAGGCACATCGGGACGGCGAGCGCGATCTGCGACACCACGTCGGGAGGAGTCACGATCGCCGCCACCACGAAGATCGCGACCACCACGTAGCCCCTCCACTCGCGCAGCTGCTCGACCGTCACGATCCCCGTGATGACCAGCACGATCACCACGATGGGCACCTCGAAGGCGAGCCCGAAGGCGAGGAACATGCCGAGCACGAAGTTGAAGTACGCCTCGATGTCGGGCGACACCGAGATGCTCTTGGGGGCGAAGCTCGCGATGAACGCGAAGACCTTCCCGAACACGAAGAAGTAGCAGAAAAGCATTCCGAGCACGAAGAGCAGCGTGCTGCTCACCACGAGCGGCAGCGCCAGGCGCTTCTCGTGCGCGTACAGCCCCGGGGCCACGAACGCCCACGCCTGGTAGAGCAGGTACGGCAGCACCAGCACGAACGCCGCCATGAAGGAGATCTTCATCGGGATGAGGAACGGCGAGATCACGCCGGTGGCGATCATGCGCGCATTGGGCGGCAGCGCCTGCATCAGCGGATAGGCGAGCACGTCGTAGAGCTCGGCGCTGAAGTACAGCGCCGGGATGCACGCGATCGCGAACGCGATGATCGAGCGCACCAGGCGCTCGCGCAGCTCGATCAGATGGGAGAGGAAGCTCTCCTGGCTCTCCTGGGATTCCTGCATCGCCGCCTGCTAGCCCGCGGCGCGGTCGCGCGGCGGCGCGCTGGCGGCAGGCTCTTCGATTCCCAGCTCCAGCTGCGGCGACGTTTCCGCCGGGACGGCCGGGGGAGAATCGTTGGCGGCCGACGGCCTGTCCTCGAGGCTGCGCTCGATCGAGGCCTTCGCGTCGAGCATGTCGCGCTCGACCTCGCTCGTCTTCGACTCCACCTCGCCCTGGAAGGATCGCGCGGCGCTTTCGAACTCGGCCTTCACCTTGCCCAGCTCGGCCAGCTCCATCTCGCGGTTGATGTCGGCCTTCACCTGCGTCACGTAGCGCTGCAGGCGCCCGAACAGCACGCCCAGCGTGCGCGCGACCTTGGGCAGGCGCTCGGGCCCGATCACGACGAGGGCCACGATGCCGCAGACGATGAGCTCGGAGAATCCGATGTCGAACATGGGGCGGCTGCAGAAGCGCGATGCGCCGGCCGGTTCCCGAAGGGGAAGCGGCTCAGCTCTTCTGCTTGTCCTTGATTTCGCCCTCGATGGTGCTGGAGGAAGCGGTGATCTCGCCCGCGGGCTTCTTCTCCTCTTCGCCCTTCATGCCTTCCTTGAAGCCCTTCACGGCGCCCCCGAGGTCCGCGCCCATGTTGCGCAGCTTCTTGGTGCCGAAAACGAGAAGCACGATCAACAGCACGATAAGCCAATGCCAGATGCTCCAGGTACCCATAGTCGCTCCTTCAAC
>JBGOST010000312.1:0-3989 GCA_041476125.1 Usitatibacter sp.
AGGTCAAACGTCGTCGATCGACTTCGGCCAGTCGTCCTTCAGCAGCCGCGAGAGCGATCGGTCCGCGAGAAGTCTTCCGCCCGTCTGGCAGCGAGCACAGTAGTTGCACTCGTTCTCCGCGTAGACGATCCGCTGCACGGGCGAGCCGCACACGGGGCAGGGCTTCTTGAACCGCCCGTGTACCGCCATCTCGTCGCGAAAGGCCGTCACCTTTTCCTGAAAGCCTTCGCCGGCCTCGGCGCGCAGCAGCGCCGTCCACTTTTCCAGCGTGGCCCGCGTCGCCTCGTGCAGGCGCCGTGACTCCTCGTCCGATAGCGAGCGGGTGAGCTTCAGCGGCGAAAGTCCGGCCGCATGGAGGATCTCGTCGGAGTACGCGTTGCCGATCCCGCTGAAGAGGCGCGGATCGGTGAGCGAGCGCTTGAGGGTGTGGTTCTCGCGCGCGAGCGCCTCGCGGAATTGCTCGAACGTGGCGTGCATCGGCTCGACTCCGCCGGGATCGAGCGCGCGTAGCGCCGCTTCGCCGCGCACCACGGTCAGCGAAGCCCTTTTCTTCGAACTCGCTTCCGTGAAATACAGGGTGCCCGCCGGAAAGTGGAGCGAGGCGAGGATGAGCTTCGCGCCCATGCCGAGCTTCTGCCCGGGAGCGCGCCAGCGCAGGCGGCCGGCGATCATGAGGTGCATCACGAGGAAGAGATCGTCGCCGAACTCGAGCACGATGCGCTTGCCGATGCGGCGCGCCGCGCGCACCTCGCGGCCGGCGATCGCGTCGACCGGCGGATCGTAGGAACGGAGGACAAAGGGGCTCAGCACCTGGATTCGCTCCAGCCGCTGCCCCACCACATGCCGGGTCAAGGCTTCGAGGTAGACGCAGACGTCGGGAAGCTCGGGCATGCGGGCCATATTAACGTGCGAAAATGGGGCCATGAAAAGGAGAAAAAACCTGAGAGATGCCTGGTGGGTTGCGTTCGTGTCTCCCGGGAGCTCATCGACGAGATGAACGCGCGCTGATGGATGCCCAGGGCCTGCTCGTCATCCTCCTGGTGATGGTCGCGATTCTCGCGGCGGCTGTCGCGTGGCTCGTCTTCACGGTTCGCTCGGGCCAGGAGGACCGCCATCGCGCGATGCTCTCCGACCTGCACGCGGGCCTCGGCTCGTCCGCCGATCGCATCGCCTCGCGGCAAAGCGAGGAGGGGGACCGCCTGCGCCGCGCGGTGAGCGAAGAGCTCGAGCGCAATCGCAACCAGCTTCAGTCCTTCGAGAAGGTCCTCGCGGAGAAGGTCGACTCGCGCCTCTCCGAGATCGGCGGCAAGGTGAGCGAGCGCCTCGAAGAGGGCTTCAAGCGGACCAACGACACCTTCGTGAGCGTGATGACCCGCCTGCAGACGATCGACGACGCGCAGAAGAAGATCGAGACCCTCACCGGGAGCGTGGTGAGCCTGCAGCAGCTCCTCGGCAGCAAGAGCTCGCGCGGCGCGCTCGGAGAGCGCCAGCTCGAGGACATAATCCGCAACTATCTTCCGGAGACGGCCTTCGAGTTCCAGTACACCTTCCGCTCGAGCGGCGTGCGCGCCGACTGCGTGCTGAAGCTCCCCGAGCCGATGGGAATCCTCGCCATCGATTCGAAGTTTCCGCTCGAGAACTACGAGCGCATGATTTCCGACGGCCCCGACAAGGTCACGCCGGGAGTCTTCAAGTCGGACGTGCGCCGCCATGTCGACGCCATCGCCTCGCGGTACATCATCGCGGGCGAGACGAGCGAAGGCGCGATGATGTTCATCCCGGCCGAGTCGGTCTTCGCGGAAATCCATGGGCGCCACCGCGACCTCGTCGAGTACGCGCAGCAGCGGCACATCTGGATGGTGTCGCCAACCACGCTGATGGCGATCGTCAACACGGCGCGCGCGGTGCTGCGCGACGTCGAGACCCGCAAGCAGGTGCACATCATCAAGGACGAGCTCGGCAAGCTGGGCAAGGAATTCGGCCGCTTCGACGAAAGGATGAGAAAGCTCGCCGACCACATCCGCCAGGCGAACGACGACGCGGTGGACGTGGCGGTCACGAGCAAGAAGATCAGCGACCGCTTCGCCGCCATCGAGCGCGCCGAGCTGCCCGGGGCGGCGCTCGAAGGGGAGGCGCCGAGCAGCCCGCCGCAACTCTCCGTGGTGCCCAAGCCCGAGTAACGGGCGGGGGCCTACGGCCCCTTGAGCTGGTCGGGGTCGACCACGCGCTCGTCCTCTTCGTGGCGGGCTCGTTCCTCGGCGCTCATCCGGTGCCAATCCTCCACGACGTCGCGTTTCCCGTCCCCAGGCGGAGACCACCAAATGGGCCAAGGCGGTCAAGGACAGCGGGGCCACCGTGGATTGATGGTGCGACGCAATAATAAGGTGCCCACCCCCCTTGACAAGGGTTATGCTGCAGTGCAACATAGGGCCTGTTAACCCCGACCCCAAGGACCCAGACCATGTTCAAGATCGACCAGTTCGCCGCCGCCAACGAGGCCGCGATCGAGCAATTCTCCTATTTCGCCAAGCTGTCCCTCGGCAACCTCGAGAAGTTCGCGGAGCTCGGCCTCGGCGCCGCCCGCGAATCCCTCACGCAAGCCACCCGCCACGCCCAGTCGATTGCCGGCGCCCGTGACGTTCACGAGGCGATCGCGATCAACTCCGCCGCCGTCGAGCCCGCGATGAAGCGCGCCTACGCGTTCTCGCGTACCGCCTACGACACTGCCGCCGCGACCAACGACGAAGTGAAGCGCGTGTTCGAGCAGAACACCGCCCAGCTCAACAAGGCCGCCATCGCCGCGCTGGAAGAGGCGCTGAAGTACGCGCCGGCCGGCAGCGAGACCGTCGTCGGCAACCTGAAGACCGCCATCGCCGCGGCCCAGAGCGCCTACGACAACCTGTCCGCGATCAACAAGCAGATCTACGACACCGTCGAAGCGAATGTCGCGACGGCGCAGACTGCCGCGGTGCGCAACACCAAGCGCGCCACGAAGAAGAAGTAACCGACCCTCATCCCCTAGGGTGCTCTCCGACAGGGAGAAGGAGTACTTCCCCCTCTCCCTTGGGAGAGGGCGGGGAGAGGGTAGCAAGCCTCCGGCGCAAGCCGGGGGCTTTTTCATTGGCGATGTCGTATCATTTCTCCCATGAGAATCATCGGCATCGCGGGCTACAGCGGCAGCGGCAAGACGACCCTCATCGAGAAGGTGATCCCGGTCCTCGTGCTCGAGGGGCTGCGCGTATCGCTCATCAAGCATGCCCACCACGAGTTCGACGTCGACCATCCGGGCAAGGATTCCTATCGCCACCGCCATGCCGGATGCACGGAGGTGCTGATCAGCTCGTCCGCGCGCTGGGCGCTGATGCACGAGCTGCGCGGCGCCGAGGAACCGTCGCTCAAGGACCAGCTGAAGCACCTTTCGCCGTGCGACCTCGTTGTCGTCGAGGGCTACAAGAGCGAAGCGATTCCCAAGATCGAGGTCCATCGGCGCACGGGCCATACGCCGTTGCTGTATCCGCAGGACCCGAACGTGATCGCGGTCGCGACCGACGAGCCGCTCGACACGCAGCTGCCGCAGCTCGATGTGGACGATCCCCAGGCCGTGGCGCGCTTCATCGTGCAGCACCTCGGGCTCGATCGCGCGCGCCTCGTGCGCTAGGGGATTTGCCCGTGGTGACGCTTCTTTACTTCGCCAGCCTGCGCGAAAGCGTCGGCTGCTCCCGCGAGCAGCTGGCCCTTGCCTCCGGCAATTCGACCGTCTCCTCGCTCGTGGAGCAGCTGCGTTCCCGCGACGGCCGCTGGACCGAAGCCTTCGCGCCCGGCAAATCGTGGCGCGTGGCGGTGAACCAGCAGATGGCGGACCTCGCCACTCCATTGAAGCCCGGGGATGAAGTCGCCTTCTTCCCGCCGGTCACGGGAGGCTGAGCGTGCCGGTCGTCCGCGTGCAATCGGAAGACTTCGATACCGGCAGGGAGCTCGAAGCGCTCACG
>JBGOST010000313.1:0-3927 GCA_041476125.1 Usitatibacter sp.
GCCCGATCTGCCAGGACACGGGCATCGCCATCGCGTTCATCCGCGTGGGCATGGAGGTGCGCTGGGAGACGAAGATGTCGCTCGAAGCGCTCGTGAACGAGGGCGTGCGCCGCGCCTACACCGACAAGGACAACCCGCTGCGCGCCTCGATGCTCGCCGATCCCGACGGCAAGCGCGTCAGCACCGGCGACAACACGCCCGCGGTCACGCACGTGGAGCTCGTCCCCGGGGACAAGGTGGAGGTGATCGTCGCGGCGAAGGGCGGCGGATCCGAGAACAAGTCGAAGTTCGCGATGCTGCTTCCCTCGGATTCGATCGTCGACTGGGTTCTGTCGATCGTGCCGACGATGGGCGCGGACTGGTGCCCGCCCGGCCTGCTCTCGCTGGGCATCGGCGGCTCGCCCGAGAAGGCGATGCTGATGGCCAAGTGGGCGATGATGGAGCCGTTGAATATCCACGAGCTCAAGGCGCGCGGGGCTTCCACTCGCGCCGAGGCGCTGCGCCTCGAGCTCTTCGAGAAGGTGAACGCGCTCGGCATCGGCGCGCAGGGCCTGGGAGGGCTCTCCACGGTGCTCGACGTGAAGGTGGTCGACTACCCGACGCACGCCGCCTCCAAGCCCGTGGCGCTGCTGCCCAACTGCGCGGCCACGCGCCACATCCACTTCGTCCTCGACGGCAGCGGCCCGGCGCACTTCGATCCTCCCTCGCTCGACGACTGGCCCAAGCTCACCCTCGACTTCGCCACGAGCAAGCGCGTGAACCTGGATACGCTCGACAAGAAACAGATCGCGTCCTGGAAGTCGGGCGATCGCCTGCTGCTCTCGGGCAAGCTCCTCACCGGCCGCGATGCGGCGCACAAGCGCATGGCCGACATGCTCGCTCGAGGCGAGAAGCTGCCGGTCGATCTCGCCAACCGATTCATCTACTACACCGGCCCGGTCAATCCGGTGCGTGAAGAGGCCGTCGGTCCCGCGGGTCCGACCACGAGCTCGCGCATGGACAAGTTCGTCGAGCCGGTGCTCGCGCAGACCGGGCTCATCGGCATGGTCGGCAAAAGCGAGCGCGGCCCGGCGGCGATCGAGTCGATCCGCAAGCACGGTGCGGTGTACTGCATCGCGATCGGCGGCGCGGCATACCTCGTCTCCAAGGCGATCCGCAGCTCGAAGGTCCTCGCCTTCGAGGACCTCGGCATGGAAGCGATCCGCGAATTCGAGGTGAAGGACATGCCCGTGACGGTCGCGGTCGATGCCGGCGGCAACGCCGTGCACAAGACCGGCCCGGCGGAATGGCGCGCCCGGATCGGCAAGATCCCCGTCGCCGTCATCTAGGAAGCGAGCGATCCCGATGTCGAAGGCTTCGCTCCCCGTGAGCGGGTCGTCCGATGCGCTTTGGCTCGCTCGCGAAGCGCTCGAGCGCCGGCCGCTGCTCGTGCTCGCCGCTTCGGCGCAGGACGCCGAGCGGCTGCGCGAGGAGGTCGCGTGGTTCGAGCCGAAGCTTCGCGTCCACCGGCTTCCCGACTGGGAGATCCTGCCGTACGACCAGTTCTCGCCGCACCCGGACCTGGTCTCGGAACGCCTCGCCACCCTCTGGCAATTCGCCAACGGCGCGTTCGACGTGGGCATCGTGCCCGTCACGACGGCATTGCAGCGCTTGCCGCCGCGCGCCTACCTGGCGGGGCGCACGTTCCAGCTCAAGGCGAAGGAGCGCCTCGACCTCGACGCCCTGCGCTCCCAGCTCGTGCTCGCCGGCTATCACCACGTGCAGCAGGTGATGAGCCCGGGGGAATTCTGCATTCGCGGCGGACTCATCGACCTCTTCCCCACCGGCAGCGCGGTGCCCTACCGCCTCGACCTGCTCGGCGCGGAGATCGAGACGATCCGCACCTTCGACGTCGACACGCAGCGCTCGATCTACCCGGTGTCGGAAGTGCGCATGCTTCCGGCGCGCGAATTCCCGCTCGACGAGGAAGGCCGCGCGCTCTTCCGCGAGTCCTTCCGCGAGCGCTTCGAGGGCGATCCCTCGCGAAGCCGCGTCTACAAGGACGTCTCCAACGGCATCGCGCCGGCGGGGGTCGAATGCTACCTGCCGCTTTTCTTCGATGCCACCGCCACGCTCTTCGACTACCTGCCGAGAGAGTCGACCTGTGTAGTGCATGGCGACGTGCCCGCCGCCGCCGAGGCTTTCTGGAAGGACCTCAAGTCGCGCTACGACCTGCTCAAGGGAGACCGCGACCGGCCGCTGCTCGAGGCGCGCGAGCTCTACCTTCCGGTCGAGGATCTGTTCGTCGCCTTGCGGGAATTCCCGCGCCTCGACGTCACGGCTCGCGGTCCCCGGGGTGACGGGGAGCCGGCGGCGAACGACGTGCCCGGGATCGAAGTCGACCGGCGCTCCGTCGAGCCGCTGAAGCCGCTCGCGGCGTTCATCGCGTCCTTCCCCGGACGCACTCTGGTCGTCGCCGAGAGCCCCGGCCGGCGCGAGACGATCTCCTCGTTCCTCGCCGAGCACGACGTGCACCCCGCGCTCATCGACGACTGGGGACGCTTCATCGCCTCCGAGCACGCGCTCGCACTCACCTACGGCCCGCTCGCCTCGGGATTCGTGATGCCCGCGGAGGGAATCGCCGTCATCACCGAGGCGGAGCTGTATCCGGGGCAGGTGCGGCAGACGCGCCGGCGCGACGCGCGAGCGCGAACCAGCGCCGAAGGCATGGTGCGCGACCTGGCCGAGGTGAAGCCGGGCGACGCGGTGGTCCACAGCCAGCACGGCATCGGACGCTTCCTCGGGCTCGTCACGCTCGACCTGGGCGAAGGCGTGATGGAGTTCCTGCACCTCGAGTACGAAGGCGGCGACAAGCTCTACGGTCCCGTCTCGCAGCTGCACGTCATCAGCCGCTATACCGGCGCCGCACCCGAGGGCGCGCCGCTGCACCGGCTGGGCAGCGGCCAGTGGGAGAAGGCCAAGCGCAAGGCCGCGCGCCAGGTGCGCGATACCGCCGCGGAGCTCCTCGACCTCTATGCGAAGCGCCTCGCGCGCGAGGGCTATGCGTTTCCGCTCGCCTTGCAGGATTACGATGCGTTCGCCTCGACGTTTCCCTTCGAAGAGACGCCCGACCAGGCCGGGGCCATCGATGCGGTGATCAAGGACATGACCACCGGGCGGCCGATGGACCGGCTCGTTTGCGGCGACGTCGGCTTCGGCAAGACCGAGGTCGCGATGCGCGCCGCCTTCATCGCGGTGGCCGCCGGCACGCAGGTCGCGATCCTCGTGCCGACGACCCTCCTCACCGAGCAGCATTTCCAGAACTTCTCCGATCGCTTCTCGACTTTTCCGATGCGCATCGCCGAGCTCTCGCGGTTCCGCAGCGCCAAGGAAGTCGCAAAGACGCTCGAGGCCCTCGCCGACGGCCGGATCGACATCGTGATCGGCACCCACAAGCTGATCCAGAAGGACGTGAAGTTCAGGAACCTGGGGCTGGTCATCATCGACGAGGAGCACCGCTTCGGCGTGCGGCAGAAGGAGGAGCTGAAGAAGCTGCGCGCGCAGGTCGACGTGCTGACCCTCACCGCCACTCCCATCCCGCGCACGCTCGCCATGTCGCTCGAGGGCTTGCGCGACTTTTCCGTGATCGCCACCGCCCCGCAGCGCCGCCTCGCGATCAAGACTTTCGTGAATCGCCTCTCGGCGGGCATCGTGCGCGAGGCGGTGCTGCGCGAGCTCAAGCGGGGCGGGCAGGCCTACTACCTCTACAACGAGGTCGAGACGATCGAGAACCGCCGCGAGGAGCTGGAGAAGCTGCTGCCCGAGGCGCGCATCGCGGTGGCGCACGGCCAGATGCCCGAGAGAGAGCTCGAGCGCGTGATGCGCGACTTCTACCACCAGCGCTCCAACGTTCTGCTGTGCTCGACCATCATCGAGACCGGCATCGAC
>JBGOST010000314.1:0-3927 GCA_041476125.1 Usitatibacter sp.
CACGAGAAATTGCACGTGTCGCAAAGCCGTGCGGCGACAATCCGTGTGAGGTCGGCGATCCCCCGGTTGAATGCCGAGGCGGTGGCGGCGTCGCGTTCGAGATGGTTGTAGCCATCGACCCCGCCCGCGAGCGCACGGGCGCTTTCGCCACTGCGCACACTTTCCAGCAATCGTCCCCACGGCGCCCAGTGATGGCGGGCACTCCACACGGCCCACGCGCGCAGCGACGTTTGCTCATCGCCTTGCAGCAGCGTCCCCAGCGAAGTGAGCCCGTAGGTGCCGTCGTCGCGCTCGCGGCAGATGCCCAGGCTCGCCAGCGCGCGCAGCAAACGGCGAAGCGCGCCGGGCTCGCACGAAGTGGAGCGCGCCAGTCCCTCGATATCCCGCGTTCCGCCCGCGATGAGATCCGCGATGCCGAGCTCCGCGGCCACGCCGATCGCCTGCGTCGTCCACTTTCCCTCGATCAGCTCGAGGAGCTCGCTCGTGCGATCGAGGGCCGCGTCGGCTTGCGTCATTGCCGCTCGATTCCCGCCTCGCGGAAGAACTGGGCCCACGCGCCGTTCGCGACCTCGAGGTTGCGCGCGAGCTGCCGCGGCGTCATGCCCTCGACCGCCAGCGATACCTTCTCGAGTTGGGCGCGCACTTCCGGCGTGCCCAGCGCCGCGTTGATTTCCTTCGACAGGCGCTCGACGATCTCGGGGGGCGTCTTCGCCGGGGCGACGAACATCTGGTAGCTGTATACCGAGATTCCGTTGATGCCCGACTCCGCCATGGTCGGCACGTCGGGCGCGAGCGGCGAACGCTCCGGCACCAGCACGGCGAGCATGCGCAGCCGGCCATCCCTCACGTACGCGAGGGCGTTGCCCACCGGCCCGAAGTACACCTGGATGCGTCCCGCGATGAGGTCGGTCATCGGCGCCTGCTTGTAGGGAATGTGCACCATGTCCACGCCGGAGGCCTTGAGGAACTGCGCGGCGGCGAGCTGCTCGCCGGGGTTGACCGTGCCGTAGTTCACCTTGCCGGGGTTGGCGCGCGCGTAGGAGATGAATTCCTTGACGGAGGAGGCGGGCACGCCGGTGTGCACGAACATCGCGTATGGAAAGCGGCCCACGGTCGAGATCGGCGCGAAATCCCTGAGGGGATCGAAGCCCGCCGCCTTCGACACCAGCGGCGTGGACATCACCGAGCTCGTCGCGAACAGCAGCGTGTAGCCATCGGCCGGTGCGTTCTTCACGCTGTTGGCGGCGATTGCGCCGTCGGCGCCGGGGCGGTTCTCGATCACGACGGGCTGGCCGAGCGCTTTCTCGATCGCCTGCGCGGTGATGCGCGCCGCACTGTCCGTCACGCCGCCCGCGCCGAATGGAACGATCACCTTGATCGGCCGGTTCGGGTACTGCGCCGTCGCGGCGGCCGGCACCAGTGCCGCGGCCAGGAAGAGCGAGGAAAGGAGGGTGCGAAGCTTCATGGCCATCTCCAGCGTGTGCTCGATGGACCCACTCTAAGGCCCCGCCCGTTGCGAAGGAATATCCCTGGGGGCAAACTGCGCTTGAACTTTTGGTATAGGGGGTCCCATGGACAAGCTTCGCGCCCTGGAATACTTCGTCGCCGACGCCGAGGAGGGGAGCCTTTCGGGGGCCGCGCGCCGTTTCGAGGTGACTATTCCTGCGGTCGCGAAGCTCGTGACCTCCCTCGAGAAGCGCCTGGGCACGAGCCTTTTCGATCGGAGCTCGCAGGGGCTCTCGCTTACCGCCGACGGCGAGCGCTACCTCGAAAGCTGCCGGCCGCTCCTCGAGGAGCTGGCGGACGTGGACGAATCGATGGGCACGGCCACGACCCGACCGCGTGGCGAGGTCGTGGTCGGCGCTCCCGCCTTCGCGCTGCAGAACTGCCTCGGTCCCGCGCTGCCGCGATTCCATGCGCGCTATCCCGACATCGACCTGGATTTCCGCATCGTGAACCAGGTGAGCGACCTTGCGGGCACCTCCATCGACATCTTCATCCTGTTCGGCTGGCACGACACACCGGACATGGTGCAGAAGCCGCTCGCGCAGTCGCAGTACGTGGTGCTTGCCTCGCCCGCGTACTGTGCGGCGCATGAACCGGTGAAGCGCCCCGCCGACCTGGCGAAACATCCGTGCTTTGCCTTCCGTAATCCGCGCGGCGTGCTGCTCGACCTGTGGGAATTCGAGCGCGGCAAGGAAAAGGAATCGGTGAAGGTGCACGGCTGGATGGCGAGCAGCCACCGCAACATGCTGATCGACGCGGCGCTCGCGGGCGAGGGCGTGATCCGCGGCTCCGACCTCCTGTCGCCGCCGCTCGTGAAGCTGGGCCGCCTCGTGCCCCTGTTGAGCGATTGGCACGGGCTTCACGCGCCCCCCGTGAACATCGCCTTCCGGCCGAAGCACCGGCGCACGCCCCGCATCCGGGCCTTCATCGATTTCGCCACGGACACCTTCCGGCGCCTGGTGGGCGAGCGCCAGGCAGGGGGCGTCACTGCCGCGGAGCGCCCGGTTTGGTACGAGCGTCGCTATGGAAAGGCGTCGAGCTCGGTGCGGTAGATGACCCTCTCCCCGGCCCTCTCCCAAGGGAGAGGGGGAACTTCAGCGCGGCTTCAGGGCATCCAACACGATCCGAGGATTACGCGCGATCACGTTGAGAAGCACCAGCGCCGCGCCGCGCGGTTTGCGGTCGCCGCGTTCCCAATGGCGCAGCGTCGCAACCGGGAAGCCGAAACGCCGGGCGAACTGCGTCTGCGTCATCCCCATCCGCTTGCGCACGCGCGCGACATCGACCGCAGTGGCGGCGTATTTGTGATGCGTCTCGTTGCGCGCGATTTGCGCGAGCGCTCGCGCCAGCGACTCCGCGCGGCCGCTGTGCTCTTCGCGCGAGGGCGGCCGCAGAGCGCCTTTTCCGCGACGCTCATCCAATGGATCGGTTTTTTGATCCAATGGGACAGTATCGCGGAAGAGCCAATATGAGCGACCGCCACGCACGGGTTTGAGATTTGGTCCGATGACCCTTCAACGGTCCGACACCGTTCCGGCTGACGAGTCGACCCTCTCCCCGGCCCTCTCCCAAGGGAGAGGGGGAATTTCACTTCCGCGTGATTGCCGCGGCGAAGCGCCGCATCGTGGGCGAGAGCGCATCGCGCGCGATGTGCACGTCGATGAGCTGGAAGGCTCCGCGGGTCTTCGCAGCATCCTCGAGCGCTTGTGCGAGCTGCGCGCGCGTGGTGACGCAATAGCCGCGTCCGCCGAGGGCGTTGCCCAACGCCGCGAAGTCCCATTCGCCGATGTCGGTGTAGCGCGCCTCGGGACGGAATGCGGAGAGCATTCCCCAGCTCGAGTTGTTCATCACGACGACGATCGGGTCGAGGCCGTAGCGGCGGCAGTGGCCGAGCTCCATGCCCGTCATCTGGAACGCGCCGTCGCCGACGATCGCGAGCGGGCGCCGTCCGGTCGCGACCTGGACGCCGATCGCCGCGGGAACGGCGAATCCCATCGTCGCGTAGTAGCCGGGTGCCACGTGGTCGGTGTGCACCAGGTCCATCGCGGTGAACAGGCAATCGCCGATGTCGGCCGCCACCGGGAAGCGTCCGTGGGCCATCATCAGGTCGTTGAGCGCCGCGGCGACGTCCCGCGGCACGATGGGCCGATCGTCGGACGGCATCGCGCAAGGCGGCAGCCGGGGATCGACGCGCTTCGCCGCGGAAAGCGGACGTGCAAGGCGCTCGAGGACCGTGACCAGCGCTTCGAGCGGAATGTCGGAATACGTGTGGTACGAAATGGTGACGCGCGTATCGAGCGCCTGGATCGTGCGCTTGAGGTCGATTCTCTGGCGCGACACGCCGAAGTTGGTATCCGAGAGGATCTCGCCGAGGAGAAAGAGCCCGTCTGAATTCTCCACCAGGGCGCTCACTTCCGGATC
>JBGOST010000315.1:0-3917 GCA_041476125.1 Usitatibacter sp.
CATTGGCCGCCTGGGCGAGCTCGTCGAGGCGCGCCATGTGAGCGGCGCTCATCGCGCTCGCGCGATCGGGTTCCTGGTTGGCCATGGCGGCGTGGGGCGGGCGTCGAATGCAATGGCCCCGATGATACAATGCGACGCTCATTTTCACGCTTCGCTCCCAGGCGATGAACGTCGCCGAAACCATCCACTTCCTGCGCAACAACGCCCTCACCTATTGCGGTCGGCCGGGCAAGCTCGAGGTCGTCCACGAGGCGGCGAAACGCGTGGAGGCCGGCAAGGTGCCGGGCATTTTCCTCGAGGCCGGGGTGGCGATGGGCGGCTCGGCGATCGTGATCGCGAAAACCAAGGCGCGCGAGCGCGAGTTGCGGCTCTATGACGTGTTCGAGATGCTGCCGCCGCCCGGCGCGAACGACGACGCCAAGTCCCACGAGGTCTATCGCAATTTCCTTGGAGGAAAGGTCTCCGGGCCCGTCGACCGCACCTACGTCGAACACGCCACCGACCTCCTCGCCTTCACGCGCGACAACATGCGCCGCACCGGAGTGGACCCCGACGCCGAGAACATCCGCTTCGTGAAGGGACTTTACGAGGAGACCCTGAGAGTGGACGGGCCGGTCGCCTTCGCCCACATCGACTGCGACTGGTACGACTCGGTGAAGCTGTGCATCGATCGCCTCGCCGATCGCATGAGTGTGGACGGCATCATGCTTTTCGACGACTACAACTCGTTCCAGGGATGCCGCAAGGCGGTCGACGAGTGGCTTGCCCGCGATGCGCGCTTCCGCGTCGTGCACTCGGACTGGACCGTGGCGGTGCAACGCGTCGCCGGATCCTGAGGGTCCTCAGGACTTGAGCTGCGCGTTGTCGAGGTACTTGTTCTGCATCGGCCACTGCGGCGGCGCGGCCGAGGTCTTCATCGCGGCCACCAGCATCACGGCGCGATCGGGCGCGACCCGGAACTTTTTCGTGGCCTCGAGGATGACGAGCTTCGAGTCCGTCTTCGGACCGTGCATGGCGTAGAACGGACTCACGATCGCGTTGCCCGACTGCGTGTACCAGTCGTGGTAGAAGGTCGGATTGAAGTTGAAGAATCCATGGTTGTAGGAATTGAGCGGATTCACGTGGATGATGAAGCCGCCGACCTTCGCGAAAGCGAGGATGTTGCGCATCACCTGTCCCACGTTGAAGCAGTGCTCCATGGTGCCGCCGTCGTAGACGATGTCGTAGCGGCCGACGAGCTCCGCGGGGGCTTCGCCGTTCAGGTCGACCACCATCTCGAATCCGCGCGTGGCTGCGATATCGACGAAATCGGCGGCGATCTCGACGGCATCGAACACGCTGCGGGTCTCCGCGATGCGCTGCATCTGCCCCTGCAGCGAATGCCAGCGCAGGATGCCCTCCGAATCGTCGCGGAACGTCATTTTCGCGGTCGCCTCGGCGCCGCAAAGGCTGAGCAGTTGAGGCTCGGTGATGAGCATGTCGGGGTAGCCCAGGCAAAGCATGCGCCGCGGCGCGGGCAGCTTCGCCGCCACCTTCAGCACCATGTCGAGGACCACCGAGTTGATCGCCATGTCAGCTCGGGCCTTCATCGATCACGGATCGCAGCCTGCGCACGAAGCGGTCCATGGTAAGGCGCGCGGCGTCGCGTCGCCCCGCGGCGCGCGCAAAGTCGTAGGAAGAGAAGAGCGGGTCGGGAATGCGCTGCACGAGCGGAAAATCGAGGCTTTCCGCGAAGTAGGCCTGGCGCAGGTCGAAAGGGGTGCAATACGACACGATTCCCATGCTGATGCACTTGAGGTGCGCGTGGACTCGGTTGCCGAGGTGCACGTCGGTGTCGCGGTAGAGCCGCAGGAAATCCTGGTGGTTGGTGCCGCCGAGCACTTCGTAGCCGAGGCGGCGCGCGAATTCCACCAGCTGCGCGTTGCCGTAGTCCTGGTGCAGCGCGAGGACACGCTTCTGCGAGGGAAAGGCGCTCGGCGCGGCCTGCACGATCGGCAGCTGCGCCTGCAGGTGCGCGCGGTCGGTGATCGTCACGACCAGCTGGTCGTAGGTTTCCTTGCGCGCGAAGCCGCGGTCGATCGCGTCGACCGAGTGCACGACCGGGCACGAGGTCATGAGGATGCGATCCTCGAGGTCCGGCAAGGCGTTCACGACATAGCGCTTCGAGGCATCGCAGCGCACCGACATGTAAGGGAAGCGCTCGAGGAATCCCCGGAACAGCGCCTGGCTCGCGGCGGAAAACCCGCGCGTCACCTCGGCCACGCCGTAATGCCCGACTCCCATGAGAACCACCGGCACGCGGATGCGCTCGAGAGTCGCCGCGTCGAAACCCGGCGCCAATTCGAAATCGTCCTTGAGGGTGTTGGCGCCCATCGCAACCAGGCAGCGGCTGGCGTTGATGCGCTCGAGATCCTCGCCGGAGAAGGGCGCACGCGATGAGAATGCCGCCGAGGGGCGCGCGCCGAGGAGGCGCGTCGCGGAGTCGAGGATGAACCCGTCGCCGACGTTGACTTTCTTCGGACCCGGTGGGACCAGGTACGGCGTGACGACGGTGTAGGGCGCTTCCGGGAGGTCCCGGGGGTACTCGATCTCGTTCAAGGACTTTCGCCGGGCCGCGGAGCGCGCGAGCACTGGAACATGAGCTGGATGCTGCTGGGTCCGCGCTTAACCTCGCGGCTGCGCTCGATTTTCCAGCCGGCCTGCCCAAGCGCCTCGGCGAATGCTTCCGCGGGAATGTCGTTCACCCATCCCATGCCGCGGCGCAGCGCGGGATCCGCTCCGATGTCAGTGCAGTAAGTGACGATCATGTGCGGCGCGGCTTCGGCCGCGCGCCTCAGGGCCCACCCGATGTCGTGGATGTATTCGAGCACACCGAGAAAGGTGACGAAATCGTAGGATCCCGGAGGAAACTCCCGGCGGTTCATGTCGACCACGAAGCATCCCGGCCGCCGCGCGACGACATCGGCGGGCTGGTACGTGCATCCCGGCTTCAGCAGGCCGCCCAGCGCCATGGCGCCGGCGCCGACATCGAGCACGCTCGAGCCCTCGGGGATCCATTCGGCCGCCATGGCGGCGCGCGCGTCCCATTGGGTGGCGAGGCTGTCCAGCCGCGCCCAGCGCTCGGTATCGGTTCCCCCTTCGTCGATGAGGCGCTCTGTGTGGCGCGCGCGTTCATCGGTGGGCTTGGGGGGAGCGCGGAAATTCATGGGTGCGAATGGGTTGGAGAATCCGGTATTTTACCTTTCCGGTTGATGGCCCCGGGCCTATTGGTTCGCGAATCCGAACAGTGCCGCCGGCAGGAGCAGCGCGACGGTCGAGGTGGAAAGGATTGCGTGCGCGGCTAGCAGCTCGCGATCGGGGGGATAGGCGAGCACGTGACCGCGCAGCCACTGCTGGGAGCGCAGCATCGAGAGATTGGCCACGCCCTTTTCCACGCCCTCGAAGTCGTCGATCGCGAAGACAGCGTCGGGTCGCGCGACCCGCTGCAGGGGCGCCAGGTCGGCCGGGTCGAGCCGGCCGTCGAGATAGACGAGATCGATCGATTCCGGGCGCGCCGCGAGCTCCGCCAGCGCCTGGGTGCTGGTGCGGCGCGGATGACCCACGATCTGCGTGGTTCCCCGATAGGCGATGAAGAAGTCGTTGCTCGCATCGCACGTGTATACCTTGCCTCCCTCCACGCGCGCCGCGTCCATTCCCAGGGCCAGGGCTACCGTGCTCCTTCCCACGAACGTTCCGACCTCGAATACGGCGCGTGGCTTGAAGCGGCGTGCGAGGGCATACAGGGCGAGGCCCGAGGCCGCGCTGATGGAGCCGGTGTTGTACTCCATCTTCCCGCGCGTGGCCTCGCATTGCTCCCACAGCTCCGCGAGCCGCTCGCGCACCTGATCGAATTCGAGGTCGAGGTCGGCGAAGAGGTC
>JBGOST010000316.1:0-3911 GCA_041476125.1 Usitatibacter sp.
CGCTCATGATGGACGCGTTCTACAAGGTCTCGCGCCACCGCCGCAAGCGCCGCGTGCACTTCCACGAGTTCATGCGCGAGATCCACGCGCGCATGCGCGCCCTCACCGGCCAGGAAGATCCCCTCGACATCATCTCCGCCGAGATCTCGCGCGAGCTGCGCCTGCTCGCCTTCGACGAGTTCCACGTGAGCGACATCGCCGACGCGATGATCCTCGCGCGCCTCCTCGAGCTGCTGATCGAGAAGGGCGTGGTCCTCGTGATGACGTCCAACTATCGGCCCGACGACCTCTACCCCAACGGCCTGCAGCGCTCGCGGTTCCTGCCCGCCATCGAGATCCTGAAGCGCGAGCTCGACGTGGCCGAGCTGGGCGGCACGGTCGACCATCGCCGCCGGCTCCTCGATGGCCTCGGCGTCTACTACACGCCCGTCGACGAGCATGCCCGGGGGTCCCCAACTTGTTGGGGCGATCTTGACCTGCACCTCGCGAAGTTCTTCGAGGCGATGACGAAGGCGACCTACGCGGAAAACGAGGCAATCGAGGTGGGCGGGCGCTCGATCACCTTCCGCCGCCGGGCCAAGGGCGTCATCTGGTTCGACTTCGCCGAGATCTTTGAGAAGCCGCGCTCGCAGGTCGACTACCTCGAGGTGGCGAGCGCGTATCACACCGTCCTCGTCTCGGGCGTGAAGCGCATGCTGCCCTCGCAGACCGACGTGGTGCGCCGCTTCACCTGGCTCGTCGATGTGTTCTACGACCAGCGCGTGAAGCTGGTGCTGTCGGCCGAGGCGCAGCCGGAGGAGCTGGTCATGCCGGCGGCGGAGCAGTCGGGGCCGGAGCGCATGGTCCACAAGGAATTCGCGCGCACCGCGAGCCGGCTGCGCGAGATGCAGTCCAGGGACTATTTCTCGCGCAAGCACGCCTCCGCCGAAAACCCGCAAGTGATGGTCAAATAGGGAATGTTCAAGGCGATCCTCCTCACCAAGGACGCAGCCGCGTTCAACGCCCGCGTGGCCGACGTCGACGACAAGGACCTTCCCGAGGGCGACGTCACGCTCGCGGTCGAGTACTCGACGGTCAACTACAAGGACGCGCTCGCCATCACGAACGCTTCCCCCATCGTGCGCAAATGGCCCATGGTCGCGGGCATCGACGGCGCCGGCACCATCGAGGAGAGCGCGCATCCGCTGTGGAAGAGGGGCGACAAGGCGATCCTCAACGGCTGGGGCGTGGGCGAAGGCCATTGGGGCTGCCTCGCGCAACGCGCGCGGCTGAAAGGCGACTGGCTGGTGCGCCTTCCGGCGGGAATGACCGCGCGCCAGGCGATGGCCATCGGCACGGCGGGCTACACGGCGATGCTTGCCGCGATGGAGCTCGAGCGCCTCGGCGCGACGAAGGAGCGCGGCGAGGTGCTCGTCACCGGCGCCACTGGCGGAGTGGGAAGCGTGGCGATCGCGATCCTCGCTCGGCGCGGCTATCGCGTCGTCGCCTCGACGGGCAAGCTATCCGAAGAGGCCTACCTGCGTTCGCTGGGTGCGGCCGAGATCATCGACCGCAACACCCTTTCCCAGCCCGGCAAGCCGTTGCAGAAGGAGCGCTGGGGCGGCGTCGTGGATTCGGTGGGCAGCCACACGCTCGCCAACGCATGCGCGCAAACCGCTTCCGAAGGCGTTGTCGCCGCGTGCGGGCTCGCGCAGGGAATGGATTTTCCGGTGACGGTCGCGCCTTTCATCCTGCGCGGAGTGACCCTTCGCGGCATCAATAGCGTCTATGCGCATCCCGACCGCCGCAAGGAGGCGTGGGATCACCTTGCAAGGGAGCTGGCTCCGGCCGCGCTCGAATCGATGATCACCGAGATCGCGTTGCCGGATGCGATCGCGCGCGCACCCGACATTCTCGCCGGGAAGGTGCGCGGCCGCCTGGTCGTGAACGTCAATACCTGATGGGGCGCGAGGGAGTATCGCAGCGAGGACATCCGATCCGAAAACAAGGAGGAGATTGACATGAAAATCACCGATGCCGGTCTGCGCAACCGAGCGACAAAGTGCACTGCAAAAGCTCGTAAAACGGCCGCAACGAGGCAGGGTTGGTAATACATGGGCTGCGTGGGCGCCGCCCTCGTGACCGCTCGCGGCAACGTGTTCACCGGGATCAACATCAACCTGATGTGCGGCATCGGTTTTTGCGCGGAGCACAGCGCGGTGGCGGAGATGGTTCGAAACGGCGAGACCCGGATCAGCAGGATCGTCGCCACCACCGCAGACGGGACGATCATTCCCCCGTGCGGTCGCTGCCGCGAGCTTCTTTACCAGATCGATGAACGCAATCTCGATGCGGCGGTATTGGTCGGCAAAGGAAAGCGCCGCGCGTTGCGCAAGTTGCTGCCCGACAACTGGCAGCCTCGCTTTCCGTGGTCGTTGTACAAAGAGGCGATCGAGAAGTAAGGCAATCTCCATTCAATGATTTCGGGCGGCTGCCCTTGCCGTATGTCAAATCATGGCATCCTGATCGCCGTCAGAATTGCGCACCGGACGCAGGGCAGCCCCTTGCTCGCGCGCCCCCGCAGTTGACCAAGCAAGGTCTCCGATGACAAAGCACGACGACACGATGACGACGTACCAGGGCTTCCACGCCCGCTCGCTCGCGGACCCGGCCGGATTCTGGCGCGAGCAGGCGAAACGCATCGAGTGGAACCATCCGTTCGACAAGGTGCTCGATTACAGCCATCCCCCCTTCCGCTCATGGTTCGTGGGCGGCGAGACCAACCTCTGCTTCAACGCCGTCGACCGTCACCTTGCCGATCGCCCCGACCAGCCGGCGCTCATCTGGATTTCGACCGAGGTCGACGAGACCCGCACCTTCACCTACGCGCAGCTGCATGCGGAAGTGAACCGCTTCGCCGCGATCCTCCGGGACCTCGGCGTGGGCAAGGGCGATCGGGTGCTCATCTACATGCCGATGACGCCCGAGGCGGTGTTCGCGATGCTTGCCACGGTGCGCATGGGCGCGATCCACTCGGTGGTGTTCGGCGGATTCGCCGCGGCAAGCCTCGCCGCGCGCATCGACGACGCGCGTCCCAAGGTCATGGTGACGAGCGATGCGGGCATGCGCATGGGCAAGGTGATCGCGTTGAAGCCGCTCGTGGACGAGTCGATCAAGCTGTCGAAGGCGCCGCCGGCGCACGTGATCATCGTCGACCGCGGCATCGACAAGACGATGACGCGTGTGGCGGGGCGCGATATCGACTACGCCCGCGAGCGCGAAAAGCACGCCGGGGTGAAAGTGCCGGTGACGTGGCTCGAATCCAACGAGCCTTCCTACATCCTCTACACCAGCGGCACCACCGGAAAGCCGAAGGGCGTGCAGCGCGACACCGGCTCCTACGCGGTGGCGCTGGCCGCCTCGATGCAGAACATCTTCTGCTCCCAGCCCGGCGAAGCGTACCTGTGCACCTCCGACATCGGCTGGGTGGTGGGGCATTCCTACATCATCTACGGGCCGCTCATTGCCGGGATGACGACGATCATGTACGAAGGCGTGCCGGTCCGGCCCGACGCGGGGGTGTGGTGGAAGATCGTGCAGGACTACAAGGTCAGCGTCATGTTCTCGGCGCCGACCGCGATCCGGGTTTTGAAGAAGCACGATGTCGCGCTGCTGAAGAAATACGACCTGTCGTCTTTGCGGCATCTGTTCCTCGCGGGCGAACCGCTGGACGAACCGACCCACGCGTGGATCACCGAAGGCCTCGGCAAGCCGGTGATCGACCATTACTGGCAGACCGAGACCGGCTGGCCGATCCTCTCCGCGGTACCGGGCGTCGAGAAGACGCCGATCAAGCTGGGCAGTCCCTCGTTCCCGGTCTACGGCTACGACATGCGCCTGCTGCGCGAGTCCGACGCGGCGGACGCGGCACC
>JBGOST010000317.1:0-3907 GCA_041476125.1 Usitatibacter sp.
ACGTGTTCGACGCGATGAAGGAGCGCGCGATCCTGCGCTTCGAGGGCCCGCTCGGCACGTTCTACCTGCGCGAGGATTCCGACAAGCCCCTGCTGTTCGTCGCGGGCGGCACCGGCTTCGCGCCGGTGAAGGCGCTGATCGAGCACGCCTTCCACCACGGAGTGGACCGCACGATCGTCTTTTACTGGGGCGTTCGCTCGTTGAAGGACCTCTACATGCCCGAGCTGCCGATCCGATGGCAGCAGGAGCACCCCAACTTCACCTACATCCCGGTGCTCTCGGATCCGCTGCCGGAAGACGCCTGGCAGGGCCGCACCGGCTTCGTCCACCAGGCCGTGCTCGACGATTTCCCCGACCTCTCCGGCTACCAGGTCTACGCGTGCGGCGCCCCGGCGATGACCGACATCGCCAAGAAGACCTTCGTCGAGGAGAAGCACTTGCCCGAGGACGAGTTCTTCTGCGACGCGTTCACGCCTTCGGTGGATCCGAAGAAATAACGCGTGCCGCCTCGCGGTCTCGCAGCACGCGCCGCTGCACCTTCCCCGTGGTCGTCATCGGCAGCTCGCGTACGAATTCGATCTCGCGCGGCTGCTGGTACGGCGCCAGGTGCTTCTTCACGTGGTCGCGGATTGATTCCTTCAACGGCTCCGAGGGCTCGTGGCCGGGCGCGAGCAGCACGAAGGCCTTGATCACCGTCCCGCGCGTCTCGTCGGGAATCGGCACGACCGCCGAGTTCGCGACCGCCGCGTGCTTGAGCAGGCAGTTTTCGATCTCCGCGGGCCCGATGCGATAACCGGCGCTCTTGATCATGTCGTCGGCGCGCCCGTGGTACCAGAGGTAGCCGTCGCCGTCCCACGCCGCCTGGTCCCCGGTGCGGCACCAGTCGCCGCTGTATTTCTCCGCGGTGGCTTTCGGATTCGCCCAATAGCCGAGGAAGAACACGGGGTCGGGCGTGCCGTCGAGCCAGGTGCGGTTGAGCGCCACGTCGCCGACTTCGCCGGCGCGTAGCGCATTGCCCGCCTCGTCGATCACGGCGATGCGGTGCCCCGGATACGGCCGGCCCATGGAGCCGGGCTTCGCCGGCCAGAGCGAATTGGAATTGCCGACGATGTAGTTCATCTCCGTCTGGCCGAAGATCTCGTTCGCCGTGACGCCCAGCTCTTCGCGCACCCAGTGAAAGACCGCCGCGCCCAGGGCCTCCCCGCCGCTCATCAACGAACGCAGCTTCAACGAGTATTTCTCGCGCGGCCTCGGGAACGCTTTCATCATCATCTTGAGGGCGGTGGGAAAGAGGAACGTGTTGCGAACCGCGTATTTCTCCAACAGATGGAAGGCCCGCTCGGGATCGAAGCGGCCGCGGTAGCCGAGGATCGCCTGGCCGTGATAGAGCGTCGGCATCAACGCGTCCCACAGCCCGCCCGTCCACGCCCAATCGGCCGGCGACCAGAAGAGGTCGCCTTCCCGAGGGAAGCCGTCGTGCGAGCACTCGAAGCCGGGCAGGTTGCCGAGGAGGGCGCAATGCGGCAGCAGCGCGCCTTTGGGCGCGCCGGTGGTGCCGCTCGTGTAGATGATCGCCGCGGGATCGCTCGCGCGCGTCGGCACCGGCTCGAAGTGCGGCGATGCCTTCGCGAGCGTGGCATCCCAATCGAGCAACGCCGGACCCTTGGCGCCCGCGGCGCCGATCACATGCTTCAGGTCGGGGAGCCGGGAGCGGACGGCCTCCAGGTTGGCGAGGGTTTGCGCGTCGACCACCGCGACCTTGGCCGCGCTGTTCGCGAGCCGGTACTCGAGGGCATCGGGTCCGAACAGGAACGATAGCGGCACCGCGATCGCTCCCATCTGGAAGCACGCGAGGTACACCACCACGGTCTGCGGACGCTGCGGCAGGATGAGGGCTACGCGATCCCCCCGGCCGACCCCGAGCCCGGCGAGCGCGTTGGCAAGCCGGTTGGACGCCTGGGCGAGATCGCCGTAGCTCCACGACTGCGTCTCGCCCGATTCGTCCTCCCAATGCAGCGCGGGGCGATCGCCGGCTCGCACCCACCGGCGGCACGCGTATTCGGCGATGTTGAAGTCGGACGGAACTCGCCAGCGAAAGCCCTCGTACACCTCGCGATAGCGGTCGGCCATGGTCGAATCGCCGACGCCTACCGGACCAGGGCGGCCTCTATGTCGGCGAAGGTGCTCGCCACTTCGAAGGTCTGCAGCTCCATGCCGAGCTGGCGCGCCACCTGCGAGGCGGAGAAGAGACCGCGGATGCGACGCCCGCCGTCCTCGGAAACCATGAGGTGCTTGCGGCCCACCGCCTTCAAGGTCGCGACGATATGCCCGACGCGCATCTGTGCGGCGTCGAGCAGCGAAAGCGCTTCGAGCATCGAGGCGGGCGTCATGATGTCCTCGACCAGGATCTCCACGTGCGAGACGCCGCGCGACTGCATGAACCGCACCGGCTTTTCCCCCAGCAGGTCGGACGCGGTGATCACGCCGCACACCTCACCGCCGGGCTCGAGAACGAAGAGGAGGCGCACGCCGCGACGGATCATCTGCGCGTGCGCCGCGTCGATGGTCTCCTCGGAGCGCGTGGTGGCGGCCGCGACTTCACGCAGGTCCGTCATCACCGAGAATGCCGGATCGTCGAGGGTCACGCGCCCGGGCGTCATGGGCTCGGCGACGCGGGCGCCCGGCTCGAGCAGCGTGAGAGAGAGGGGCGAATACACGCGCATGGCAGTTTTCCTCCCTGGGCTTCAGCCCGCCAGCTCCGCGCTGCGGCGGAAATGCAGCACCGCTTCGTGGGGCTTGCCGATCTGCTCCATCAACGCGGCGAGCGTCATGTGTCCGTCGTGCGTGGGCTCGAGCGCGAGGCTCGCCTCGATGTAGCTTTGCGCCTTGCCCCACAGGGCCTGGCGCATGCACAGCTTGCCGAGTGCCAGCAGCAACGCCGGATCGCGCGCGTGCTCGCGCAGCCACTTTTCCGCGCGCTCGATCTGCGGCAGCGCGTCGGCGTTCGCGGCCTCGCCGTACAGGGCGATGAGGCTCGCACTCCACTCGCGCTCGAGCGCCTGCTCGATGATCGCCTGCGCCTCGGCGTTGCCGCCGAGCGCGAGGTGGTAGCGCGCCGCCGTGGCCGCGACCGCGGAATCCACGCGCATATCCGACGGCAGTTGCTTCCAGTAGGCGGCGAGCGCGCCGGCATCCTGCGCCTTGCGGTTCAAGTTGCCCAGGTGCGCGGCGCGGCGCGCGCTCGCCACTTCGGCGGGGGCGAGCCCGCCCAGCTTCGCGAGGGAGGCGACGGTGGCGAGAACTTCGTCCCAGTTGCGCATCGCCTGCTCGGCCTCCAGCTTGAGGCGCAGCAGGCGCAGGTTGCGCGCGTCGCGAGCCGAAAGGTCGTTCAGGACCGCCAACGCCTCCGCGTATCGCTGTTGCGAGACGAGGAGGTCGGCAAGCGTAGTGAGGCGCGCCTGGTCGACGTCCGGGGCCGATCCCTTGGCTTGGTCGAGGAACTGCTCGCGCTCGGTGAATCGGCCCAGCTCGTGGGCGCTGCGCGCCGCGATGATCGCGGCCACGCCCTTGGTCTCATCGCTCGTGAGAGCGGCCGCGGCGCTCTTCTCGGCCGAGGCGTAGCGGCCCTGGAAGAACGCGAGGAGGGCGTCGGTCAACGACTGGCGAAGCCGCGAGCGCTGGCGCTCCTCTCGATAGGCGCGCACGCGCGCCGGGATCGCCGCGAGCGTGGAGATCATGCGCGCCAGCGCGTAGAAGGCGATGTATCCCGCGATGACCAGGACGACGAGCAGGTTGAGCGACAGCTCGATGCGATACGGCGCCGAGATGATGACCACGTATCCGGTGGAGTGCCGTGCGAAGAGCGCCACGCCGACGGCGACGGCGGCGAGGATCACGGACCAGATCG
>JBGOST010000318.1:0-3897 GCA_041476125.1 Usitatibacter sp.
CACGTACTGGTCGAGGATCTCGCAGATCTCGTGCGGGCTCGGCAGGTCGCTCTTCTGCGCTTTCTGCCCGGGATCGGTGGTGGCCTCTTCACGAATGATGTCGTTGCAGAGGTCGATGCACTCGTCGCAAATGAAAACGGAGGGGCCTGCGATGAGCTTGCGTACTTCGTGCTGGCTCTTGCCGCAGAACGAGCAGTAGAGAAGCTTTTCGCCGCCTCCCTTGTCCGTCATATCCCCCAGCGCTCCCCGGTCAGGCTGCCACCGCTTCGGTGCGGGTCGTGAGCACCCTGTCGATCAACCCATACTTTACAGCGTCTTCCGCCCCCATGAAACGGTCGCGATCGCTGTCGCGCTCGATCACCTCGATCGTCTGGCCGGTGTGCTTGGCCAGCATCTCGTTCAGGCGCTTCTTGAGATAGAGCACTTCCTTGGCATGGATCTCGATGTCCGAGGCCTGCCCGGAAAAGCCGCCCGAAGGCTGGTGGATCATCACGCGCGAGTTGGGCAGGCAGAACCTCTTGCCCTTGGCGCCGGCCGCGAGCAGGAAGGAACCCATGCTCGCCGCGAGCCCCGTGCACAGCGTCGAGACGTCCGGCTTGATGAACTGCATCGTGTCGTACACCGCCATCCCCGCCGAGACGCTGCCGCCGGGCGAGTTGATGTAGAGGTGGATGTCCTTGTCGGGATTCTCGCTCTCGAGGAACAGGAGCTGGGCCACGATCAGGTTGGCCATGCCGTCGTTGATCGGCCCGACGAGGAAGATCACGCGCTCCTTGAGCAGGCGCGAGTAGATATCGTAGGCGCGCTCGCCGCGCCCCGACTGCTCGATCACCATCGGGATCAGGCCCAGGCCTTCGGCTTCCTCGTACTCTTCCGGCTGCTCGTGCTTGATGAACATGGTCATTCCTTCTTGGTTCCCATCAGCTCGTCGAAGGGCATCTTCGACTCCACGACCTTCATATTGCCCATGGCCCATTCTACGACGTTGTCCTCCATAACGAGCGCCTCGACTTCGGAAAGCCGCGCGGGGTCGCTGTAGTACCAGCGGACCAGCTGGTCGGGGTGCTCGAAGCTCTCGGCGTGGTCCTCGATCACTTTGCGCACCTGCTCGGGCTTCGGCTGGAGGTTGTTGCGCTTCACGAGCTCGGCCACCAGCAGGCCGACCTTGATGCGCCGCGTGGCCCGCTCGGCAAAAAGGTCGCTCGGGAGGTTCAAATCCTGGGTGGTCATGCCGCGCTGCTTCAGGTCCTCGACCGCGTGCTGCTGCATGCGGCCGATCTCCGAGTCGAGGAGTGAGCGCGGCACCTCGAAGTTCGCGGCGTGGTGCAGCCCGTCGAGCACCTGCTCCTTCACCGTCGCGCGGATGCGCTTCATCACTTCCTTGTCGATGTTCTGGCGCACCTCGCGCTTCAGGCGCTCGACGTCTCCGTCCTCCACCCCGAGCAGGCGGGCGAAGTCCGCGTCGAGCGGCGGCAGGTTCGGCTGCGCGACCTGGTTCACGGTGGCGGTGAAATCGGCGGTCTTGCCCCTCACCGCCTCGGCGTACTCCTGCGGGAAGGTGACCGGGAAGGTCTTGGTCTCGCCGGCCTTCATGCCGACCAACGACGACTCGAAGTCGGGAAGCATGCGCTGCTCGCCGAGGATCACGGTGAAGTTCGCGGCCTTGTTGCCCTCGAAGGGCTGGCCCGCGATGAGGCCCTCGAAATCGATGTTGACGAGGTCGCCCTTGACCGCGGCGCGCTCCACGTTCTCGTACTTCGCGCGCTGCTTGCGTAGCGTGTCGATCGTCCTGCCGACGTCGCCCTCGGACACCTCCGTCTGGGGACGCGTCACCTCGTATTTCGTGAGGTCGCCCACCACGACTTCCGGATACACCTCGAAGGTCGCGGTGAATTCGACCTGGCTGGCGCCCTGCGCGGCGGCGACCGGCTGGAAGCGCGGATAGCCGGCGACGCGGAAATTCTGGTCCTTCACCGCCTGGGAGAACGACTTCTGCACCGAATCGCTCACCACTTCCTGGCGCACCTGGAAGCCGTAGTGGCGCTCGACCATCTTGAGCGGCACGTGCCCGGGCCGGAAGCCCTGCATCTTCACCGTGCGCGCGAGCTGCTTCAGGCGCGCGGCGATCTCGGCCTCGATCTGTTCGATGGGGACGGAAACCGTGATGTTGCGTTCGAGCGGACTGGATGAATTCTGGACTGCCTGCTGCATTTGCGCGCTTTCCTGTTGTTGGATTTTCCCTCAAGCCTTCGCGAGGGCGGCGGGGGCGAACCGAGGTGATGCGACCTGGTGCGAAAGGAGGGACTCGAACCCCCATGCCTCTCGGCGCTGGAACCTAAATCCAGTGCGTCTACCAATTCCGCCACTTTCGCGGTCGCAGAATTATACCCGAAAAAGGGGCCTCCCAAAGCCGCCATGGAACCGCCTTCCGACGGATATAATCCAGAGAATTCAAGCCCTTCCAATCCCCTTGCCCATCGATCACTACGAGAACTTTCCGGTCGCCTCGTGGCTGCTGCCGCGGCCTTTGCGCCGGCCCATCGAGGCCATCTACGGCTTCGCCCGGGGCGCCGACGACGTCGCCGACGAGGGCTACCTGCCGGACTCCCAGCGCCTCGCGGGCCTCGACCGCTACCTGCGGGCGCTCGACGCGATCGAGGGCGGCAGGAATCCCGGGGCGCAGTTCGAAGCGATCGAGGATGCGATCCGCGAGCATCGCCTGCCGGTGAACCTGCTGCGCGACCTCGTCGATGCTTTCAAGCAGGACGTGGTGAAGAAGCGCTACGCCGATTTCGCCGAGCTCATGGAGTATTCGCGCCGCTCCGCCAATCCGATCGGCCGGCTGCTGCTGCACCTGTTCGGGCGCTCGGATGAAGAAGGGTTGCGCCAATCCGACGCGATCTGCTCGAGCCTGCAGTTCATCAACTTCTGGCAGGACGTCGCGGTCGATTGGGCGAAGGGCCGCGTTTACATTCCTCTCGACGACCTGGCGCGCTTCGGCGTGGAGGAACGCGCGATCGCCGCGGCGCGCGCGGACGAAAAGTGGTCGGCCCTCATGGCATTCGAGTGCGACCGCGCCCGGAAGATGCTCGCGAGCGGCGCGCCGCTCGGCCGCACGCTCCCGGGACGCCTCGGCCTCGAAATCCGCGCCACAGTCGCGGGAGGGGCGGCCATTCTCGATAAAATCGATGCCGTGTCGGGTGACGTGTTCCTGCATCGACCCACGCTGGGAAAGGTCGACTGGACACGAATCCTCGCGCGCGCGCTTCTCCGGCTCAAGACCCCGTGACTCCCGACGAATATTGCCAGCAGAAAGCCGCGCAGAGCGGCTCGAGCTTCTACTACAGCTTCCTCTTCCTTCCCCAGGAGCGGCGGCGCGCGATCACGGCTCTCTACGCGTTCTGCCGGGAGGTCGACGACGTCGCCGACGAGGTGAGCGACCTGGGGCTCGCGCGCACCAAGCTCGCCTGGTGGCGCACCGAGGTGGCGAACCTCTTCGCCGGACACCCGCAGCATCCGGTGACAAAGGCGCTCGCACCCTTCGTGCCGGCGTACGGCATCGACGCACCGCGCATGAACGAGATCATCGACGGCATGGAGATGGATCTCGCCTACCACCGCTATTCCGACTTCGATTCGCTCAAGCTCTACTGCCACCGCGTGGCGGGCGTGGTGGGGCAGCTCGCGGCGTCGATCTTCGGCTACCGCAACGCCGCGACCCTCGAGTACGCCGAGGCCCTCGGAATCGCCTTCCAGCTCACCAACATCATCCGCGACGTGGGGGAGGACGCGCGCCGCGAACGCGTCTACCTGCCGCAGGACGAGCTCGCGCGCTTCGGCCTCGGCGCCGAGGACATCCTCGCGCGGCGCGGCGGCGAGAAGTTCGCCGCCCTGATG
>JBGOST010000319.1:0-3879 GCA_041476125.1 Usitatibacter sp.
CGCCGACTGAACGTGGCCGCGAAGCGCCGTCACCTGGACTAAAAATGGACCTCCCGCTCGTCTTCATGGTGTTGATGGGCCTTTCAGTGCTGGCCTATGTCGTGCTCGACGGCTACGACCTGGGAGTCGGAATGCTGATGCCCGCGGCGAGCGACGCGGAGCAATCGATGATGGTCGCCTCGATCGGCCCGTTCTGGGATGCGAACGAGACCTGGCTCGTCCTCGGCATCGGCATCCTGCTCGCGGCCTTTCCGCTGGCGCACGGGGTGGTGTTGGGCGCGCTCTATCTTCCGGTGGTCGCGATGCTGGTGGGACTGATGCTGCGCGGCGTGGCGTTCGAGCTGCGCGTGAAGGCCGAGGGATGGCACCGCGAGCTGTGGAACTGGTTCTTCTGGGCCGGCTCGTTCGTCGCGTCGTTCTTCCAGGGCATGATGCTCGGGCGCTACATCACCGGCTTCGAGCCGGGCTTCGGCTACTGGGCCTTCGCGGTGGTGGTGGGCGCGAGCCTGTGCGGCGGCTACGTGCTCCTGGGCGCGACGTGGTTGATCCTCAAGACCGAGGGCGACTTGAAGAGGAAGGCGGTGGCGTGGGCGCGCTGGGGCCTGCTGTGGGTGGCTCTCGGCGTAGGGCTGGTGAGCCTCGCCACGCCGCTCGTGAGCGCCACGGTGCGCGACAAGTGGTTCGACTTTCCGCGCACGCTCTGGGTCATGGTCCTTCCTGCGGCCACACTCGCGGCGGGATTCTGGCTGTGGCGGTGCACCGCCGCGCTGCGCCGCGGGACGAAGGGGGGCGACGCGATGCCGTTCGTGGCGGCGGTGACCATCTTCACCCTCGCCTTCCTCGGGCTCGCCTACAGCCTCTTCCCCTACGTCGTGATCGATCGCCTCACGATCTGGGAGGCCGCGGCCCATCCTTCGGCCCTGAAAGCGCTCGCCATCGGCTCCGCCATCGTGCTGCCATTCATCGTCGGCTACACGATCCTTTCCTACCGCATCTTCCGCGGCAAGGCGAACGCGAAGCTCTACGACTGAATATAAGGGTCAGACTCCAAGAGAAAACCGGGGACAGACCCCCATTTCCGTTGATGGAGTCAACTCCGCGGAAATAGGGGTCTGTCCCCGGTTTTCTCGAATATTGGAGTCTGACCCTCATATTCTCGCCTTCGCCGGCGCGGCGGCATTGAAGAATTTCTGGCACTCGACCGCGGCGACCGGACGGCTGATGAGGTAGCCCTGGATCTCGTCGCACGCGTGGTCCTCGAGGAACCTGCGGTGTTCCGCGGTCTCCACGCCCTCGGCGATGACCTTCAAATGAAGACTATGGCCGAGCGAGATGATCGCCTTGGCGATGAGCCCCTCGTCGGGCCCGCCGCTCGTGATGTCGCGCACGAACGAGCCGTCGATCTTCAACGCCGTGAGCGGCAGGCGCTTCAGGTAGCTCAGGCTCGAGTAACCGGTCCCGAAATCGTCCACCGAGAGGCGCACGCCGATCGCCTTGAGCCCCTGCATGGTGGCGATCACGTTCTCCGCGTCGTGCATCACCATGCTCTCGGTCAGCTCGAGCTCGAGGTGCTCGCTCATGCCCGTGGAGGCGATCACGTCGCCCACGAGCCTCACCAGCCCGCCGCCCCACAGCTGGCGCGCCGAGAGGTTCACCGAGATCACCGGGTGGAAGCCGGCGCGCTTCCAGGCGCTGCCCTGCTCGCATGCCGTTCGCAACACCCATTCGCCGATCGGCACGATGAGCCCCGTCTCCTCGGCGAGCGGGATGAAGCGGTCGGGCAGGACCAGCCCGCGCACCGGGTGCTGCCAGCGCACCAGCGCCTCGACGCCGTCGACCTCTCCGGTGCGCAGGTTCAAGCGCGGCTGGTAGTGCAGCAGGAGCTCGTCGCGGTCGATCGCCCGGCGCAGGCTCTGCTCCATCGAGAGGCGCTCGTTGGCGAGCTCGTTCATCTCCGCGGTGTAGAACTGGAAGGTGTTGCGCCCCTGCGCCTTGGCGCGGTACATCGCCGCGTCGGCGTTCTTCAGGAGCGTCTGCACGTCGGGCCCGTCCTGCGGGTACAGGCTGATGCCGGCGCTGCAGGTGATGTTGAGCTCGCGGTCCCCGATCGTGATCGGATCGCTCACCTTGCCGATGAGCCGGCGCATGGTGCGGAAGATCACGTCCTCGCGCGTCTGGTCGGAGAGGATCAGCACGAACTCGTCCCCGCCCAGCCGCGCCACCGTGTCGCCGTCGCGCACCGCCGCGGTGAGTCGCTCGCCCACGTGGCGCAGCACCTCGTCGCCGAAGTTGTGGCCGAGGCTGTCGTTGATCACCTTGAAGTGGTCCAGGTCGATGAACACCACCGCGATCGATTTCGCGCTGCGCTGCGCAAACACCGCCTGTTTCAATCGATCGTGGAAAAGGTGGCGGTTCGGCAGCCCGGTGAGCGCGTCGTAGTTCGCCTGGCGCTCGAGCTCCTCCTGGTAGCGCTTGCGCTCGATCGAGTATTGCATCGCCTTCAGCAGCAGCTCGCGGTCGATCTTGCCCTTGACGAGGTAGTCCTGGGCGCCGCTCTTCACCGCGTAGAGCGCCAGCTGCTGGTCGTCGTTGCCCGAGAGCACGATGATCGGCACCTTGGGCGAATGCGCGTAGACCTTGGAGAAAGTCTCGAGCCCGTGGCTGTCGGGCAGCGACAGGTCGAGGAGGACGAGCTCGGTGTCGTTCTGCGACAGCAGCTCCAGCCCGCGCGACAGGCGGTCGGCGTGGCGCACGCGGAATACGCTCTTCGGCTCCTCGTCGAGCATCTCGTGGATGAGACGCGCGTCTCCCGGGTTGTCCTCGATGAGGAGGACCGATTGGCCGGGCTCTTCGGACTTCATTTTCCGGGCGGCAGCGGCGGCAGCGTCACCACCGACAGCCAGAAGCGGTCGATCGACTGGACCACGACGATGAACTTCTCGAGGTCCACGGGCTTGGTCACGTAGCAGTTGGCGTGCAGGTCGTAGCTGCGCAGCACGTCCTCCTCGGCCTGCGAGGTGGTGAGGATCACCACGGGGATCGCGCGCAGGTCGCTGTCCTGCTTGATCTCGAGGAGCACTTCGCGGCCGTCCTTCTTCGGCAGGTTCAGGTCCAGCAGGATGATGTCCGGGCGCGGCGCCTTGGCGTGCTTGCCGCGCTGCTTCAGGAAATCGAGCGCCTCGACGCCGTCCTTGGCCCAGTGCAGGTTGTTGTAGACCTTGCCCTCGTGCAGGGCCTCCTGCGTGAGGCGGAAGTCGCCGGGATTGTCCTCTACCAGCAGGATTTCGACCGGCGGCGTCTCCTCTGCGTTGCGAATCATGGGTGCATTCCTCCGGGGTTGCGCGAGAGCGTGAGGCCGAAAGTCGATCCCTTGCCCGGCGTGGATTCGACCCAGATGCGCCCGCCGTGGCGCTCGACGATCTTCTTCACGATCGCGAGCCCGATGCCGGTGCCGGGATATTCGGTCTTGTTGTGAAGGCGCTGGAACATCATGAAGATCCGGTCGGCATATTGCGTGTCGAGGCCGATGCCGTTGTCGCGCACCGTGAAGACCCATACCTCGTCGCGGGCTTCGGCCGAGACGTGGATGCGCGGGGCCTCCGTGCCGCGGAACTTCATCGCGTTGCCGATCAGGTTCTGGAACACCTGCGTGAGCTGCGCGCCGTCGGCGAGCACCTCGGGCATCTTGTCGTGCGTGACCACCGCCCCGCGCGTCTCCTGGGCCGAGCGCAGGTTCGCGAGCGCCTTGGCGAGCGCGGCGTCGCTCGAGGTCGACTGGAACTCGCGGCCCCGCGTGCCGACCCTCGAGTAGGCGAGCAGGTCCTCGATCAGCTGCTTCATGCGCGCCGCGCCGTCGACGATGAAGTCCATGAACTCGCG
>JBGOST010000320.1:0-3870 GCA_041476125.1 Usitatibacter sp.
AGGGAAAGGTGTAGAGCGCCATCACGAACACCATCCCGCCCGCGGAAAAGATGTTGACGAGCGGCGTGGCCTCGAAAGGCTTCACGCCCATCAGCGCGTAGTACGCCTGGTTGATGAGGCCCGCGTTCGGCCCGCCCAGCAGCACCCACGCGAAGGCGCCGAGGAAAGGCGGGGTCACGAACGAGGCGAGGATCAGCGTGCGCAGGAGCTTCTTGCCGGGCAGGTCGGTGCGCGCGACGAGCCACGCCATCGGCGCGGCCCACGCCACGCAGATCGCGCCCACCGCCGCTGAAGTCCACAGCGTGGTCCACAGCGGCCTCACGAATTCGGGGTCGGCGACGAGGTGGTAGTAGTGATCGAGCGTTAAGTGCTTCGCTTCGTCGCGCAGGCTCGTCACCACCAGCCAGAAGATCGGCAGCAGGACGAGGGCGGCCAGCAGCACGACCATCCCGATGGAAAAGGGGATGGTCGCATCGAACGATGTTCTCCCTCTCCCCGGGGTCCCCTCTGGGGCAGGATTGAACATTAGAGGGCCGGGGAGAGGGTCACTTACCTCAGTTTCCGAACAGCGTCGTATACCGTTTCTTGATCTCCGCGATCTGCGGCAGCATCGATTGCGGATCGTCGGGAAGGAGCTTGATGTCCTTCAACGGCGTGCGGCCGGCGGGCTCCTTCACGTCGGGAAGCATCGAGCGCTGGCCGCCCACGTCCACGAGCAGCTGCTGCACCGGCGCGGTGTAGATGAAATTCTGGAACACGCGCGCGGCGTTGGGGTGCGGCGCATCGGCGAAGATCGCGGTCGGGGAGCTCACGAACGGCGTGCCTTCCGCCGGATAGACGATCTTCACCGGGCTCTTGTTGCCGATCTCGATGAACATGTTGTACTCGTTGCCGTCGACCATCACGGCTCGCTCGCCGCTCGCGATGCTCTTCGGCGTCGCGGTGGTCGATTGCAGCTGCTGCACGCCCTGCTTCGAGAGCTTCTCGAGATAGTCCCAGCCCAGCGCCTTGGTGATCGCAAAGGTGCCGGTGAGGCTGGTGCCGCTGTAGCCGGGGTGCGACTTGGCCATCTTTCCCTTCCATTTCGGGTCGAGCAGGTCGGCGTAGCTCTTCGGCGCGTCTTTCTCGGGCACGAGGTTGGTGTTGTATCCCGCGACCGAGAGCGACGCCCGCCACGTGTGGTAGTAGCCGTCGGGATCGCGGTACTTCGCGTCGAAGCGCCGCGCGTCGGGCGGGGTGTGCGAGGCGAGCCACTTCTGCTGCTTCCACAGCAGGAAATGCGAGGCGTCGGAGGAATTCACCACGTCGACCGCGTGGATGCCGGATTGGTATTCCTGGCTGATGCGCTGGAACACGCGCTCCGAGCCCGAGCGCTCGACATCGACCGTGATCTTCGGGTAGGCCGCGCGAAAGGCCTTCGCGACCGCCTCGGCGACTTTCACGTCCACGGAGGCGTACCAGACGACCTTGCCTTCCTTCTCCGCGGCCGCGACCATCGCCGGGGTGGTTTCCTGCGCGAGCGCCGGGGTTGCCATGGCGAGCGCGAACAGCGCCGCCGCTACTTTTCCAGGTTGCCGTGCCATCGTTGTCTCCTCGAGTGACGTTATTGGATCAACCCGCGGCAGCGATCGGCGGCGAAGTGCACGCGCACCTTCGATCCCACGGGAACGTTGAACGCAGGCGGGGCCGCGACCAGCAGCTCCTGCCCCGGGGTCCCCTTTGGGGCAGGATCGACAATCCCGACGATGTAGTCGCGGTGGCTGCCCAGGTACGCCTGCCCGCGCACGACCCCCGGCAGCGAGTTGCCGCCGCCGCCGCCGGCGCCATCGGCGGAGAGCTCGAGGTCGTGGGTCTTGATGCAGATGCTCATGTCCTTGCCCGGTCCCGCGAAATCGCCCTGGCCGACGGCGAGCGGCCGGCCGGCGACCTCGACCTGGTTGCCCGAGAGGTGGCGCGCCTCGATCACGTTGCTGCCCCCGATGAAGCGCGCGACGAAGCGCGACACCGGGCGATCGTAGACCTCCTCGGGCGTGCCGATCTGCTCGATGCGCCCCGCGTTCATCACCACGATGCGGTCGGCCATGGTCATCGCTTCCATCTGGTCGTGCGTGACGTAGATCGAGGTGTTGCGGAATTCGTCGTGCAGGCGGCGGATCTCGAAGCGCATGTCGCCTCTCAGGTTGGCGTCGAGGTTGGAGAGCGGCTCGTCGAGAAGCAGGATATCCGGCTTGGGGGCGAGGGCCCGGGCGAGAGCCACGCGCTGCTGCTGCCCGCCGGAAAGCTCCGAAGGGTAGCGTTGCGCCTGCAAGGTGAGCTTCGTCGCCTCCAGCATCGCATCGGTTCGCGCGCGCGACTCATCGGGCGTCGCATGCCTCATCTTGAGCCCGTACGCCACGTTCTGCCGCACCGTCATGTGCGGCCACACGGCGTAGCTCTGGAAGATCATGCTCATGTTGCGCCGTTCCGGCGCCACCACCGATTTGGTCGACGAGATCACCTTGCCCGCCACGCGGATCTCGCCGGCGTCGGGCTCGAGGAATCCCGCGATCATCCTGAGCGTGGTCGTCTTGCCGCAGCCCGAAGGCCCGAGCAGGCAGATGAACTCGCCTTCCTCCACCGCGAGGCTGATGCCGTCCACCGACCGCACGCCCGGATAAAGTTTGGTCAGGTTGTCGAGCTCCAGGTGCGCCATGGCAAATATGAGGGTCAGACTCCGATATTCGCGGCGGAGAATCGCCGCAAACAAGAATATGGCAGTCTGACCCTCTTATTTGCGGAGGAAATCAAAGTCGACTCCTTTGTCCGCCTGCGTCACCGTTTCGAGGAAGAGCTTCAGGTAGCCGCGCGCGGCGCGCGGCTCGCGCACGGGCCGGGCTTTTTTGCGGCGCCCCAGCTCTTCGGCGGAGACGAGGAGCGAGAGATCGCGCGCGGCGACGTCGAGGCGGATGCGATCGCCCGTCTGCACCCACGCGAGCGGGCCGCCGGTCGCGGCTTCGGGAGTCACGTGCAGCACGATGGTGCCGGCCGCGGTGCCGCTCATGCGCCCGTCGGAGATGCGCACCATGTCCTTCACGCCTTGGCGCGCGAGCTTTTTCGGGATCGGCAGGTAGCCCGCCTCGGGCATTCCCGGCGCGCCCTTGGGGCCGATGTTCTTCAGCACCAGGATGTCGTCGGCGCGCACGTCGAGATCGTCGGCGTCGATGCGCTTCGCCAGGTCCTCGGCATTCTCGAACACCACCGCGCGCCCCTCGTGCTTCATCAGTTTCGCGTCCGCCGCCGATTGCTTGATGATGGCCCCGCCCGGGGCGAGGTTTCCGCGCAGCACCGCGATGCCACCCTGCGGATAGATCGGGTTGGCGAAGGGGCGCACCACGTCCTGCGCGAAACCGGCGCCGCTCGCCTCGAGCTCTTCTCCCAGCGTGCGCCCGCTCACGGTGAGCGCGTCGAGGTGCAGCAGCGACTTGAGCTCCCGCAGCAGCGTCGGCAGCCCGCCCGCGCGATGCAGGTCTTCCATGTAGTGCTTGCCGGAGGGCTTCAAGTCCAGGAGCACGGGCGTCTCGCGGCCCATCGCGTCGAGGCGGGCGAGGTCGATCTCGATGCCGAGCCGTCCCGCGATCGCGGTGGTGTGGATCAAGCCGTTGGTCGAGCCGCCGATGGCGAGCAGCACGCGCAGCGCGTTGTCGAACGCTTTCGCGGTGAGGATCTTGTCGGGCGTGAGCTGCGATTTCGCGATTCTCACCGCGGTCGCACCCGAGCGCTCGGCCACGCGAATGCGATCGGCGGTCACCGCCGGGGCCGAAGCGCTTCCCGATAGCGCGATGCCGAGCGCCTCGGCCACGCACGCCATCGTGCTCGCGGTTCCCATCACCG
>JBGOST010000321.1:0-3867 GCA_041476125.1 Usitatibacter sp.
CCGCGACCTGGCCTCGCGCATGCGCGGCTTGATCCCGCGCCAGATGTTCGACGTCTCGGTGCAGGCGGCCATCGGCGGGGAGATCCTCGCGCGCGAGAACATCAAGGCGCTGCGCAAGAACGTGCTCGCCAAGTGCTACGGTGGCGACATCACGCGCAAGAGGAAGCTCCTCGAGAAGCAGAAGGCGGGCAAGAAGAGGATGAAGCAGGTGGGCAGCGTGGAGATTCCGCAGGAAGCATTCCTCGCAATTCTGCAGGTTGAGAGCAAGTAGGAGCCGACGACAAATGCCGCAGGCGGGACTCGATTGGGAAATGATCGCGATGTTCGCCGCGGCCGGAAGCTTCGCGGTCATCGCCTGGGACTGGTTCGTCTCGCGCAGCGCGCCCGAGAGATCCGATGCGCGCAAGGGCATCCTCGAAGTGGCGTGGCCGGTGCTCTTCATCGCGGTGATGGGGCTGCTGCTCAAGTTCACGGACTTCGCGGCGGTGCTGCTGATGGCCGCGGTCATCACCGGCCTCGCATGGCTCTACGACGCGAAGTGGGCGCGCCGGCGCCGCACCGCGGGGCAGGCCGAGCCGGTGGTGGTCGACATGGCGCGGGCCTTCTTCCCGGTGATCGTCATCGTCTTCCTCATCCGCTCCTTCTGGGTCGAGCCGTTCAAGATTCCCTCGGGTTCGATGAAGCCCACGCTGCTGGTGGGCGACTTCATCCTCGTGAACAAGTACACCTACGGCATTCGGCTTCCGGTGCTGAACAGGAAAGTCATCGACGTGAACCCGATCCGCCGCGGCGACGTGGTGGTGTTCCGCTATCCCGCGGACCCCAGCGTCGACTACATCAAGCGCGTGATCGGCACCCAGGGCGATCGCGTCGTCTACCGCAACAAGCGCCTCATGATCAACGGCAACGCGGTGCCGGTGCAGGCCGCGGGCTTCTATACCGACGCCGAATTGAACTACCTGCGGCTACCCACTTTCGCCGAGAAGCTCGACGAGAAGAACCACCAGATGATGGTGGTTCCGGCGCAGCCGCCGGTGGACCTGGCGCAGGTGCGGCAGTTCGCCCACCGCGGTAATTGCGAATACAATGACGACGGTTTCAGCTGCACGGTTCCCGCGGGGCACTATTTCATGATGGGAGACAACCGCGATCAGAGCAGCGACAGCCGCTACTGGGGATTCGTGCCGGACGACCACATCAAGGGACGTGCCTTCCTCGTGTGGATGAACTTCGGCGACTTCCGGCGGATCGGCAGCGGCATCGAGTAGAAATCAGGAGGTTTCATGGGGAAGCAGCGCGGCATTTCTCTGATCCAGCTCATCCTCACCCTGGGGATTCTGGGTTTTCTCGGCGTCATGGCCGCCAAGGTGATGCCGGCCTACATCGAGTATTTCTCGGTGAAGAAGATGATGGTCTCGATGGAGCAGGGCGGCGACCTGAAGGGCACGGTGCGCGACATCCGCGCGGCATTCGACCGCCGCAACGCGATCGAGGACGTGAAGCACGTCCGCGGCGAGGATCTCGAGATCACCAAGGAAGGCGGGGAAACCGTGATCACCGCCAACTGGTCGGTGAAGGTGCCGATGGTGTACAACGCCTCCGCGTGCCTCGACTTCTTCGTGACCACCTCAAAGTGACTCGCAGGGCGGCGCGCGGCGGAGATTCCTCCGACCTCGCCGAGCTGGAACGCCGCCTGGGACACAAATTCGGCAACCCCGAGCTCGCGCGCCAGGCGCTCACGCATCGCAGCTTCGGCACTCCGCACAACGAACGCCTCGAATTCCTCGGCGACAGCCTGCTCAACTGCGCCGTCGCCACGATTCTCTACGAGCGCTTCCCGCAGCTTCCCGAAGGCGACCTTTCGCGCTTGCGCGCCGCACTCGTGAACCAGGCTTCGCTCTCGGAGGTCGCGGCGAAGCTGGGGCTGGGCGAGCGGCTGCGCCTGGGCGAGGGAGAGCTCAAGAGCGGCGGCTTCCGGCGTCCGTCGATCCTCGCCGACTCGCTCGAAGCGCTCCTCGCGGCGGTCTTCCTCGACGCGGGGTTCGAGGCCACGCGCGCGGCGGTGGCGCACCTGCTCGCCGAGCGGCTCGAGCGTGCCGGCGACGCGCCCGTCGACAAGGATCCGAAGACCGCGTTGCAGGAACACCTGCAGGGGCGCGGCCTCGCCCTGCCGCGCTACGCGGTGCAGCGCACCGAGGGAGAAGCGCACGACCAGACCTTCACCGTCGAATGCCGCGTCGACGACCTCGGCATCGCCTCCAGCGGCAAGGGAGCGAGCCGCAGGGCCGCGGAGCAGGCGGCCGCGGAAGGCGTGCTCGCGCAGCTCGAGAAGGCGCCGCGCCGCAAGAAATCATGAGCCGCGAAGCGTTTCGCACCGGGACCGTCGCCATCGTAGGGCGCCCCAACGTCGGCAAGTCGACGCTGCTGAACCACCTGGTCGGCGCGCACGTGGCCATCACTTCGCGCAAGGCGCAGACCACGCGCCATCGCCTCCTCGGCGTTCGCACCGAGGAGAACGCGCAGCTCATCTTCGTCGATACGCCGGGCTACCAGACCCAGCACATGAACGCCCTGAACCGCGCGATGAACCGCACCGTGGGGCAAGTCGCCACCGAGGTCGACGTGGTGGTCCTCGTCATCGAGGCGAGCGGCTGGGACGCGCGCGACGACCCGGTGCTCGCGTTGCTGCCGCAAGGCGCGCCGGTGATCCTCGCGCTGAACAAGGTCGACAAGTTCGGCGACAAGGAGAAGCTCGCCGCGACCCTCGCCGCGAGCGCGAAGAAGCGCGATTTCGCCGCGTGGGTTCCGGTGAGCGCATCGAAGGGCACGCAGCTGAAGGCCCTGCTGGGCGAGATCCGCAAGCGCCTGCCCGAGCAAGCGCCGATGTTCGGGCCCGACGAGATCACGGATCGCCCGGAGCGCTTCCTCGCCGCCGAGCTCGTGCGCGAGCGCATCTTCCGCCTGCTGGGCGACGAGCTGCCCTACGCGACCGCGGTCGATATCGAGAAGTTCGAGCTCGACCGCGACCTGCGGCGCATCTCGGCCGTCATCTACGTCGACCGGCCCGGGCACAAGGGGATCGTGATCGGCGAGAAGGGCGCGACATTGAAGCGCATCGGCACCGAGGCGCGCCATGCGATGCAGGAGCTCTTCGGCTCGCGCGTGCACCTCGAGCTCTGGGTCAAGGTGAAGGGCGGCTGGGCCGACAACGACGCCGCGCTTCGCCTGCTCGGCTACAAGTAATGGATCGCGGCTACGTCCTTCACAGCTATCCCTACCGCGAAACCAGCCTGATCCTGCAGGTCTGGACGGAAAAGCATGGGCGCCTGGGCCTCGTGGCGAAAGGCGCGCGGCGCCCCCGGTCGCCGAGCCGCAGCGTCCTCACCCCCTTCCAGTTGCTGTCGCTCTCGTGGTTCGGGCGCGGCGAGCTGCGCACGCTGAAGACGGCCGAGCCGGCCTCGCCCGCCACGCCGCTCGCCGGCCAGAGCCTGCTCTCCGCTTTCTATTTGAATGAGCTGCTGCTCAAACTTACGCACCGAGACGATCCCCACGAAGGACTGTTCGCCGCGTATGACGAAGCGATCACGCAATTGCGCGCGCTCTCGCGCCGGAGAACCGGGGACAGACCACTTGTTCCGCTCGACAGGACAAGTCGTCTGTCCCCGGTTATCGCGGAGCCGGCGCCGCAGGCCGGCCGCGAGATCGAGCCGGTGCTGCGCCGCTTCGAGCTGCGGCTGCTGCAGGAGGTGGGCTTCGCGCTGGAGCTCGCGCGCGAGGCGGGCACCACGGAGTCGATCGATGCCGGCCTGGATTACTGGTATGTGGTCGAACGCGGGCCGGTGCGCGCGGTCGAGGGGGACACCCCGG
>JBGOST010000322.1:0-3859 GCA_041476125.1 Usitatibacter sp.
CGCGCCAGCTCGCCATGGCAGAACATGCACACGAAGTACAGGCCGATCGTGAACACCGCGATGTGCCACAGCAGCTCGAATTGCAGGCTCTTGTCGGCGAGGAACCAGGCCATCACGCACAGCACCCACACCAAGCTGCCGAGATAGAGGTCGCGCCGGTACCAGTTGCGGCCCTCGAAGCACAGGATGAAGGTGAGCAGGTAGACCGCGAGCGGGATCACCCACAGCAGCGGAATCGAGGAGATGTTCTGCGTGAGATGGTTGGAAACGGCGAGGAGCGTGACCGAGCCCATCGCGGAGAGGGCGAGCCAGAGCAGGATGGCACCTGCGCGCGGTGCGGGCTCGTCGGCGGTCGCGGCGATCTGGCCGCCCTCGACGGTGAGCGCGGGCAGGTCGCGGTTACGCCACGCGAGGGCCGCGCAGCACGCCACGAAGAGCGCGTAGCCGATCGACCACCACCACGACTGCTCCGGGCTCGTGAACCACGGCTCGAAGAGGAACGGATATCCGAGCAACGCCAGCATCGAGGCGAAGTTCGACAGCGCGAACAACCGGTAGGGACTCGAGCCCGGGAAGGCGCGAGCGAACCACGCCTGCACCAACGGGCTCGTCGACGACAGCAGGAAATACGGCAGCCCCACGGTGGCGAAGAGCAGGGCGAGGATGCGCCACACCGGGCTCGCGCCGCCCACGGGTTTCCATGCGGCATCCGGCGCGACCGGAAGCAACGCGAGGCTCGCAAGCAGCAACGCGATGTGAATCAGGCCGGCGCGGCGGCCCCGCACGATTCCCGTGAGCCAATGGGCGTACGCGTAGCCCAGCAGGAGAACCGCCTGGAAGAAGACCATGCAAAGCGTCCAGACGATCGCCGCCCCGCCGAACCACGGCAGGATCTGCTTGGCGAGGAGAGGCTGGACCAGGAAGAGCAGAAACGCGCTCAGGAAGATGGTTGCGGCGTGCAGCAGCATCAGCAGGTTCTAGCGGGAGCGTGGCGCGAGAGTGGGCCGGATGTTAGCACGCGATATACTCGAAGCCAGATGCTCGCGCGCTACATCCGCGTCATGCTCGTCCTCGAGCTCGCCGCCTACGCCGCCGTTGCCTGGTGGCTCAACTTCCTGTTTGGATGGAGCTACGCGGTCCTGGCGGCAGCCGCCATCGCGATGATCCTGTTGAGCCGCCTTGCGGTGGTGGCGATTTCGACTTCACTGGGCTTCATCGCCGGCTCACCGACACCGGCGACCCACCGCATCGGGGTCGCGGCCGCGGTTGCGATGGTCCTGCGTGAGTGGCACGCCACGCTCGCCAACAATTTCTTCTGTTTGCCGTGGCCCGAGCATGCCTTGCGCCGCGATCCCGAGGCGGCGCCGATGGGAAGGGTTCCGGTCATCCTGGTCCACGGCTATTTCGGCAACCGCGGCTATTTTCGCGCCCTGGTGCGCAACCTGGAGGCGCGCGGGATCGGGCCGCTGTTCACGCCAACGTTGCGCGCCGCATTCGCGACCATCGAGGACTTCACTGTCGACCTGCATGCCGAGATCGAGCGCGTCGCCAAGGCGACATGCCAGGAAGAGGTGGTGCTCATCTGCCACAGCATGGGAGGCCTCGCGGCGCGCAGCTATCTCTGCACGCACGGCAGCGCGCGGTTGCGCAAGCTCATCACGGTATCGAGCCCGCATCACGGCACCGTGCATGCGCTTCTGGGAGCGGGAGCCAACGCTCGCCAAATGCGCCTCGACAGCGTGTTCATCGCCGAGCTGTGCGAGAGGGAAGCACGGCGCGCGCCCGAGTGCGGCGCGACCTCAATCTATTCGTGCCACGACAATCTGGTGGCGCCGCAGGAAACGAGCCGCCTCGCCTGGGCCAGGAACGTGGCCCTGCCGGGCCTCGGCCACCTCGAGATCCTCGGCTCCGGGCCGCTCGTCGCCTTGCTCGTGGAAGAGCTGCGCGAGGCCGGGGTCGACGCGACGAGCTAGAGAAGTGCCAGCACCTCCTCGGCGTGGTTGGCCACGTTCGGCTTGTCGATAACGTGCGCGATGCGGCCCTTCTCGTCGATCACGAAGGTCACCCGGTCGGCCATTCCCGCGGCGGACTTGAGCTTCGAGACGAGCCCGCTCCCGCCGAGGGTCCCGTACGCGCGCCCCACGTCGCCGCCGGTGTCGGCCAGAAGCGGGAAGTTGAGGTTGTACTTCTTCGTGAACTTCTGGTGCGACTCCTCGCCCTGCGTCGAGACCCCTAGGACCGCCGCGCCCTTGGCCGCGATCTCGGCGTTGTGGTCGCGCAACGAGCAGGCTTGCTTGGTGCAGCCGGGCGTGTCGTCCATCGGGTAGAAATACATCACGAGCTTCTTGCCGCGATAGTCCTTGAGCGCGACCTTCCTTCCGTCGGTCGTGACCCCCTGGAAATCGGGCGCCGGATCCCCGGCCCTGAGCGGCGTGGCCATGTTTCCTCCTACCAGTGGATGCCCTGGGTGATCTGCGCGAATGCCATCTGCTCGGGGGTGAGCTGGACTTCCTTGGCCTCCTCGCCCTTCTTGCCTTTCGCCGCGGTCGAATCCGGGAACATCCGGAAGGCGGTGTTGAGCAGGATCTGCGTGGCCTTGGGCGCCACCGCGTGGAGGATCTCGCCGAACACGCCCAGGCGCGTGGCGATGCGCACCGGCCTGTAGACGATCGCCTCGACCACCAGGTCGGCCGCCTGCTCGGGAGTGAGCGTCGGCACGTGGTTGTAGAGCTTGGTCGGCGCGATCATCGGCGTCCTGACAAGCGGCATGTTGATGGTCGTGAAGTGCACGTGGTTGTCGATGAACTCGCTCGCCGCGCAATCGCTGAAGGCGTCGAGCGCCGCCTTGGACGCCACGTAGGCCGAAAAGCGCGGCGCGCGCGTGAGCACCCCGATCGACGAGATGTTGATGATGTGCCCGCCCCCCTGCGCCACCATCGCCGGCATGAATCCCATGATGAGGCGCAGGCTTCCGAAGTAGTTCAGCTGCATCGTGCGCTCGAAATCGTGGAAGCGGTCGTAGGAGGAGGCGATCCCGCGGCGGATCGAGCGGCCGGCGTTGTTGACAAGGTAGTCGATTCGCCCGAACTCCTTCATCACCACCGCCACCAGCTTGTCGCAGTCCTCGAGGCTGGAGAGGTCGCACGAGACGAAACGCGCCTTGCCGCCCAGGGCCTTGATCCTGTCGAGGACCGGCTGCGCCTTCTGCGCGTCGCGCGCCACGAGCACCACCTGCGCTCCCGCGTGGGCGAGCTTGTACGCGGTGGCCTCCCCGATGCCCGACGTTCCGCCCGTGACCACGACCACCCGTTCGTGCACCTTGCCCTCGAGCGAGCGGTCGATGAACAGGTCGGGGTCGAGGTGGCGCTCCCAGTAGTCCCACAGGCGCCAGGCGTAATCCTCGAGGCGCGGCACCTTGATGCCGGAGCCCTTGAGCGCCTTGTCGGCTTCGCGCGAGTCGAAACGCGTCGGGTAATTGACGAAGGTGAACATGTCCCTCGGGATGCCCAGGTCCGCGAGGACCTGCCTCTGGATGCGGCGCAGCGGGGCGAGCGACATCACCGAGTCGACGACGAACGAGGGGATGAAGCTGAACATCTTTGCGTTCAGCCGCATCGTCATCTGCGGCGCATGGGCCGCCTTGGCGAAGAGATTCAGGATCTCGCCGATGCGCCGGGGCTCGGAATCGGTGAGGTGGAAGCACCCGCCGTCGAGCCCCTTCTTGTGCGCGATGTGGTCGAGCGCTCCGACGACGAAATCGACGGGGACGATGTTGATGCGCCCGCCCTCGATGCCGATGGTAGGCATCCACGGCGGCAAGGCGTTGCGCATCTTCTGGATCAGCTTGAAGAAGTAGTAG
>JBGOST010000323.1:0-3853 GCA_041476125.1 Usitatibacter sp.
CTTGGGAATATCCACCAGCCAGCCCGCCTCGTGCAATCCCTTGACCAGCACGTCGCGGCGTTTTTGATAGGTCATCGCGACCTCGGCGACGCAGTCCTGCGGGCCCTCGAGCGCGGCCACCGCGGCGACCTGCAGCGGCGTGAACGTGCCGTAGTCGTGATAGCTCTTGATGCGCGCGAGCGCGTTCACGAGCTCGGAGTTGCCGACCATGAAGCCGATGCGCCAGCCCGCCATGTTGTAGCTCTTCGACATGGTGAAGAACTCCACCGCCACGTCGCGCGCGCCCGGCACCTGCATGATCGAGGGCGCCTTCCAGCCGTCGAAGGTGATGTCGGCATACGCCAGGTCGTGCACCACCAGGATGCCGTGCTGCTTGGCGAGAGCCACGACCTTCTCGAAGAAGTCGAGCTCGACGCACATCGCGGTGGGATTGGACGGGAAGCCGATGATCATCATCTTCGGCTTGGGGAAAAGCTCGCGGATCGCGCGCTCGGCCTCGACGAAGAAGTCCACGCCGGGCGTCATGCGCACCGAGCGGATGTCGGCCCCGGCGATGATGGCGCCGTAGATGTGGATCGGGTAGCTGGGGTTCGGCACCAGGACGGTGTCGCCCCGGTCGAGGGTCGCGAGCATCAGGTGCGCGAGGCCCTCCTTCGAGCCGATGGTGACGATCGCCTCGCGGTCCATGTCGAAGTCCACGTTCCAGCGGCGCTTGTACCACTGGCAGATGGCGCGGCGCAGGCGCGGGATGCCCTTCGAGACCGAGTAGCCGTGCGTGTCGTCGCGCTGGGCGACCTCCACCAGCTTGTCGACGATGTGCCGCGGCGTGGGCCCGTCGGGATTGCCCATCGACAGGTCGATGATGTCCTCACCGGCGTGGCGCGCGGCCATCTTCAGCTCGTTGGTGATGTTGAAGACGTACGGGGGCAGCCGCTTGATGCGGGAGAATTCAGGGACCATGGGCTTGGCGGTATCGTTCAGGTTCATCCGGATGCTGCGCTGCAAAAGATTATGATTCTAGCAGGAGGTAACTCCTTGAAAATCGAGCGCGAGCAGCCCGACGGGCGCAACACCTTCACGGGCTACGGCGATGGCTACGTCGAGGTGAACCGCGCGCGCTACAGCCAGAGCCTGGTGGTGAGCGGCGATCGCCTCGTCACCGACTGGCCCGCGACGAGCGTCGAGGCGCTTTGCGCCGACCACATGGCGGCGATCGTCGAGCTCAAGCCGGAGATCGTCCTGCTCGGAACCGGATGGACCTTCAAGTTCCCGGAAGCCGCGCTCCTGGCCCCGCTCTACAAGGCGGGGATCGGCGTCGAAGTGATGGACACGTCCGCGGCCTGCCGCACCTACAACATCCTGCTCGGCGAGGGCCGCAACGTGGTCGCCGCACTCATCGTGTGATGACGATGCCTTACTTGCGCTCGATCGCCTCGCGCGCCTTGCGTGAGGCACGCCACCTCACGCGAGTGCCCGCAGCTCCCGAAGCAGCACCGACAGCACGGCGAGGTCGAGCGTGCCCACGCGCTTGAGCTCATCGATCATCGCGTTCAAGCGCGCGATCGCCGGTGCGTAGCGCTGCTTCCACGCGTGCAGCATCTTCTCCGGATCGGATTCCTCGGGAGAGATCCGCGCCACCGCCGAGGTGACGGCGCGATGCTGGCTCGACAGGTCGTCGCGCAGGGCGTTGCGCGCAAGCGCCTGCCACGACGTGTCGGTCGGCAGTTGCGAGATCTTTTCCGAGATCCAGCGCAGCTCGAGCTCGCCGCCGAGCTCGTAGTAGAGCGCGGCGATCGCCTCGCTCGAGCGCTTCTGCTCGACCGCCACTTCGGTCACGTCGAGCACGCCGTAGAGAGCCTCGAGGTTCGCCAGCCGCCGCGCAAGCTCGATCGGCACTCCCTTGGAAGACAGCCGCTCGACCGATGCGCTCCACGCCATGCGATCGGATGCGGAGAGGATTTTCGGGAGGCTCGCGGCGAGCGCGGCGAGCGCCGGTCGGAAGATGTCGAGGACCTTCCCGATCGGCAGCTTCTCGCGGCGGCGGCGCAGGAACCACAGCGTCGAGCGCACCACCAGCCGGCCGACCTCGGTGAGGATCTCGTACTGCAGCGGCGCCGGAACGCGGTTGTCGAGCGCATCGACCTCGAGCCAGAGCGCTTCCAGGCCGAAGATGTCGCGCGTGAGGATGAAGGAGCGCGTCACCTCCTCCGCGGTCGCGCCGGTTTCCTCCTGCATGCGGTAGACGAACACGCTGCCGGTGCGGTTGATCATCGTGTTGGCGACGACGGTGGCGATGATGTCGCGCTTGAGCGCGTGGCGCGGCATCACGTCGGCGTAGCGCTTCTGCAGCAGCGTCGGGAAATAGCTCACCAGGGCGCTCTTCACGTACTCGTCGTCGACGAGGGTGGCGGCGACGAGCTCGTCGGAGAGCACCATCTTCGAGTAGGCGAGAAGCACGGCCCTCTCCGGCGACGTGAGCCCGGTCTTGGCCGCCCTTCGCTCCGCGATCTCGTCGTCCGACGGCAGGTACTCGACCACACGGTTGAGCTTGCCCGCCTTCTCTAGCGAGCGGATGAAGGCGGCCTGCGAATCGAGGAGCTTCTCGCCGCGCACTCCGGAGACCGAGAGCGACTGCGTCTGGTAGTAGTTGTCCGCGAGCACCAGGTGGCCCACGTCCTCGGTCATCTCGGCGAGCAGCTTGTTGCGCTGCTTGTCGGTGAGCTCGCCGTCGCCCTGGATCAGGCTCAGCAGGATCTTGATGTTGACCTCGTGGTCGGAGCAATCCACGCCGGCGGAGTTGTCGATCGCGTCGGTGCACAGGCGCCCGCCCGCCCCGCGCGCGCCGTGTTGCGCGTATTCCACCCGCCCCAGCTGCGTGAATCCGAGGTTGCCCCCTTCGGCCACGACCTTGCAGCGCAACTCCGCGCCGTTCACCCGGATCGCGTCGTTGGCGCGGTCGCCGACCTCGGCGTTGGACTGGCGGGAGGCCTTCACGTAGGTGCCGATTCCGCCGTTGTAGAGCAGGTCGGCCGGAGCCTTGAGGATCGCCTTCAGGAACTCTGCGGGCGTGAGCTCCTCGGCATCGATCTCGAGCGCGGCGCGCACTTCGGGGGAAAGCGCGATGGCCTTCGCCGAGCGCGCAATGAGGCCTCCGCCTTTCGAGATGAGCGACTTGTCGTAGTCGTCCCACGAGGAACGCGGCAGGTTGAACAGCCGCTCGCGCTCCTTGAAGCTCGCTTCGGGGTCGGGGTTCGGGTCGAGGAAGATGTGGCGGTGGTCGAACGCCGCGAGCAGCTTGATGTGGCGCGAGAGCAGCATGCCGTTGCCGAAGACGTCTCCCGACATGTCGCCTACGCCCACCACGGTGAAATCCTGCGACTGCGTGTCCACGTCCATCTCGCGGAAGTGGCGCTTGACGCTCTCCCACGCGCCGCGCGCGGTGATGCCCATCTTCTTGTGGTCGTAGCCGGCGCTGCCTCCCGAGGCGAATGCATCCCCCAGCCAGAAGCCGTACTCGGCCGAGATGCCGTTGGCGATATCGGAGAAGGTCGCCGTGCCCTTGTCCGCGGCCACCACGAGATAGGGATCGTCATCGTCGTAACGGATCACGGTTTTGGGCGGCACGATGCGTCCATCGGGGCCGATGTTGTCGGTGAGATCGAGAAGCGCGCCGATGAACAGCTTGTACGCTAAGATGCCCGCCGCCTGCACGGCGTCGCGCGTGCCCCCTTGCGGGAGACGCTTGGGATAGAAACCGCCCTTGGCGCCCACCGGCACGATGACGGCATTCTTCACCTGCTGCGCTTTGACCAGGGAGAGGATTTCGGTGCGGAAGTCTTCGGGCCGGTCCGAC
>JBGOST010000324.1:0-3850 GCA_041476125.1 Usitatibacter sp.
CACGCATAGCGCTCCCACGCCCGCGCCTGCGCCATGAAGTACTCCTCGAGCGCGGCGAGCGAGGTGGCGAGCGGCCCGCTGTCACCGAAGGGACGCAGCCGCATGTCGACGCGAAACACCTGTCCGTCGGGCGTGGGCTCCGAGAGCAGCGCGATGAGGCGACGGCCGACCGCGGCGAAGTGCTCGTGATCCGAGACGCGCCGGGGTCCGTCCCGCTCGCCCTCGTGGCCGTACAGGAATACGAGGTCGACGTCGGAGGAAACGTTGAGCTCTTCGCCGCCCAGCTTGCCGAGCGCCACCACCGTGAGCCCCGCTCCCGTGGCGCCCTCGCCGTGCATCGCCCCGAGCTCGCGCTGCGCCTCGGCCGCGGCGGCGGCGATGCACTCCTCGGCGAGCGCGGTCATGGTGCCGAACACTTCGGAAAGCGGGGCGAGTCCGTTCAGGTCGCGGTGGGCGAGCGTGACCATCACGCGCTCTCGCAGGCGCCGCAAGCGCGTTGCGAGGGGCTCGCCTTCGCCGGCGAGGGCGGATCGCATCTCTTCCCGCGCGAAGGGCCGGGCCTGGGCCCGCCGCATGTCCTCCAACGCCGCCGGTCGCGCGTTGGTTACACGAGCCACGTACCGGGAGAGCCGCAGGGTGCGTTCGAAGGCCGAATTAAGCGCTGGCTCTGCGGGGCGATCCGTCATCGAGGCGCTACAATAACGCACAAACGATTCGATCCCGGCCCGGGCCGGGATTACCGCCCAGAGGACTGTCGAATCAAGGCCTTACCGCGAACCTCCCTGCGCCTGGCGGCGGGCGCCGGCGCGCTCCTCTTCGTAGCCTTCGCGCTTCTCGTGTTGTGGCTGCGGTACTGGGCGCTGCCGCACGTCGACCAGTACCGCGACACCATCGTCTCCTCGATCGAGAAGGCGTCGGGAATGGCCGTGTCGGCGAAAGCGATCCGCGGCGGCTGGGAAGGCTTGCGCCCGCGCGTATCGTTCGAGGGCTTCGCGATCGCGGATCGCCGCGGCAAGGTGGGCCTCGGGTTCGAGCGCGCCGAGGTCACGCTCTCGTGGTGGTCGCTGCTCGTGGGGCAAGTGCGTTTCCACGATGTCGATTTCTACAAGCCCGCGCTCGCGCTGCGCCGCGGCGCCGACGGCCTCATCTACCTCGCCGACAAGCCGTTGAACGCAGCGGGGCCCGACGACGGAGCCTTCACCGAATGGCTTCTCGCCCAGCCTCGCCTGGGCATCCACGACGCGGTGCTCGCTTGGCGCGACGAAAAGTCGGGGGCGCCCGAAATCCAGCTCACCGATGTGCAGATCGCGGTTCGCAAGGAGCACGGGCGCCACCTCGCCGCGCTCACCGCCACGCCGCCGCGGGAGTTGTCGGGTCGCATCGACCTGCGCGCGGAAGTCTTCCTCACCCGCGAAGGCAAGCGTTGGCAAGCGCAGGGCGATGTCTACGTCGAGGGCCGCAACGCCGATCTCGCGCGACTGCGCGCCCACCTGCCGGTGCCGGACACGTTGCGCACGGGCGTGGGCAGCCTGCGCGTGTGGACGCGTTTCACGCACGAGGGCGTTCAGGAGGTGCTGGCCGACCTCAACATGCGCGATGCGCGCGGGCAATTCGCCTCCGACGTGCTGCCGCTCGAGCTCGCGTCGATCTCGGGAAGGGCGCGCTACAAGGTCGAGCCCGACGGTTTTTCCTTCGCCACCGAGGGGCTGAGGTTTCGCCTCGCCACCGGCCTCGAGGTGCGGCCGGGAAATTTCTTCATCGCCCGCGACGAGCGCGCCGGCGAGCCGGCGAAAGTTGAGATTCGCGCCGACGGCATCGACCTCAAGATCGCGGCGACCCTGCTCGACTATTTCCCGGTGCCGCGCGATCTCAAGGGGCACGCGCTTCGCTTCGCCCCGCGCGGGCGCATCTCCGAGGCCCACATCACGTGGACGGGCGGAGGCGCCACACCCGTCAAGGCGTATGCGTTGAAGGGGCGCTTCGACGATCTCTCGGTGAACGCGGTCGATTCCTTGCCCGGGATGTCGGGGCTCACCGGGCGCATCGAGGGAACCGAAGCGGGCGGGAGCGTGCAGCTCGCCTCGAAGGGCTTCAGGTTCGAGCAGCAACACCTCTTCCGCGCGCCCCTCGTCCTCGATTCGCTCGAAGCGAAGGCCACGTGGAGGCCCGTCGGCAATGCGCTCGAGGTCAACATCGCCGAGGCGGTGTTCGCCAATGCCGACGCCGAGGGCCGTTTCGCCGGCACGTGGCGCTCGCTGCCCGATGCGAAGGAGCGTTCGCCGGGGCTGGTCAACATCAAGGGCACCCTCTCGCGCGCGGTGGCGAGCCGGTTGGCGAACTATCTTCCCAACCGTGTGGCGCCCACGCGCGACTGGCTGGAGCGCGCGGTGCAGGCGGGCACCGGCAGCAACATCGCATTCGAGCTGCGGGGCGACCTCTGGTATTTCCCCTTCGGCAACGGCAACGCCGAGGGGCTGTTCCTCTTCGAGGGCGACATCCAGGGCGCGCGCCTGAAATACCACCCGGACTGGCCCGCGGTCGACGATATCGACGGGCATTTCCGCTTCGAGAACCGGAGCATGGAGATCCGCACCCAGCGCGCGGCGATTTTCGCCAGCCGCGCGAGCTCGGTCACCGCGTGGGTCGAGGACTTCGCCGCCAAGCCGCCGGTGCTGGTCCTGAAGGCCGACATCGACACGACCGGCGCGGACAGCGTGCGCTTCCTGCGCGAGTCGCCGCTCGTGAACGGCCCCGGTGCCTTCACGCGCGCGGTGGCGATCGAGGGGCCGGGACGGCTGAAGCTGCAGCTCGTCTATCCGCTGTGGGGCACGGACCCGATGCGCGTCAACGGCGACTACACCTTCGCCGGCGCCACGGCGAGTGTCGCGAAGACGCTCGCGATGCGCGAGGTGCGTGGACGCCTCTCGTTCACCGAGCGCGGCGTGCGCGCTCCCGAGATCACCGGCACGCTCTTCGGCAGGCCCGCCACGCTCACCATGGTGACGCAGCCCGATGGCCAGGTCGTGACCCAGATCGACGGAAAGGTCGACGCCGCCGCGATGGGCGAGTACGTTCCCGAAGCCATCGCGGCCCGTCTCACCGGCACGACCGACTGGAAGGCGAAAGTCGTCTCCGGGAAGCAGGGGACGGAGCTCACCGTCACCTCCGAGCTGCGAGGCCTCGCCTCGAGCCTGCCCGAGCCGCTCGCCAAGCCGGGCGCCGAGGCGGCGCGGCCCATGACGCTCACGATGTCGCACCTCGGCAGCGACAGCGAAGTGACCACACTCGCCATCGCGCAGGCAATCCATGGGCGCTTCACGCGCGCGGGGCCCGCCGGCGCGGAGCGCTGGCAGGCCGCCGTCAAGTTCGGCGCTCCCGTGTCGGGCGAGCCGGTGCACGACGGGCTGTGGCTCTACGGCTCGCTTGCCGCGCTCGACGTCGATGCATGGCAGGCCGTCTTCGCCGCGCCGCGCGATGCGGAGAATGCCGCGCCGGCGCCGGGCCGCATGGAGCTGCGCGGCGTGGACATGAAGCTCGGCAGCGCGCGCTACCTGGGACGCGACTTCCGCGACATGCAGGCGCAGCTCGAGCGTTCCGGGTCGCAGTGGAAGGGCAAGCTCGAGAGCCCGCTCGTCGCGGGCGACGTGCAGTGGAGCTGGGAGGGCAAGGGCCGCATGGTGGCGAAGCTCGAGCGCCTCTCCATCACCCAGCCGGCCGCGGGGAGCGCGGCCGCGGAGCTGCAACAGGGAACGCAGTCCGACCTTCCCGCGCTCGACGTCACGGCGGAGCGCTTCGAGTTCCGCGGCAAGTGGCTGGGCAAGCTCGACCTGAAGGCCGAGCCGCAGGGCGA
>JBGOST010000325.1:0-3848 GCA_041476125.1 Usitatibacter sp.
ATGCGATAATTGGGGTCTGACCCCTATGTTCGCCCCCGCAATCGCCTTCGTCGACCTCGAGACCACCGGCACCACGCCCTCGGGCGATCGCATCACCGAGATCGGCATCGTGCGCGTGGCCGAGGGTGAGTTCGTCGACGAGTGGTCCGCGCTGGTGAACCCGGAGTGCAGCATTCCCGAGGAGATCCGGATCCTCACCGGCATCACCAACGAGATGGTGCGTGACGCGCCCACCTTCTCCGAGCTGCGGCGCGAAGTCCACGAGCGCCTCGAGGGCCACCTCTTCGTCGCGCATAACGCGCGCTTCGACTACGGCTTCATCAAGCACGAGTTCCGGCGCGTCGAGATGGCCTATACGGCCGACGTGCTCTGCACCGTGCGCCTGTCGCGCCGCCTCTTTCCGGAGGCCGTGGGCCACAGCCTGGATGCGATCGTCTCGCGCCACGGGCTGCAAGATGCGTTTACCCCGGAGGCTGCGGCGCGCACCGGCCGCCACTCCGCCCTCGGCGACGCGCGCGCCATCTGGCGCTTCGTCCAGGCGCTCTATCGCGACCGTGACCCGCAAGAGATCGAGGCGGCGGTGAAGCGCCTGCTCAAGATCCCGAGCCTGCCGCCGCAGCTCGCACCCGACGCGCTCGAGGGCCTGCCCGAAGGCCCGGGCGTCTACCGCTTCTACGGCGTGAACGACCTGCCGATCTATATCGGCAAGAGCATCAACTTGCGCGATCGCATCCGCTCGCACTTCTCCGGAGACTACCGCTCGGCCAACGACGTCCGGCTCTCGGGCGAGATCCAGCGCATCGAGGTCGAGGAGACCGCGGGCGAGCTGGGCGCGTTGCTGCGCGAGGCGCGCCTGGTGAAGGACCTGCTGCCGCTGCACAACCACCGGCTGCGCAGGAAGTTGAACGCCTGCTTCATCCGCCTGCCCGACCTGAGATCGCCGCCGGAGATCCTGAAGGCGAAGGACATCGACTGGAGCGCGCGCGACACAAGCTCCGAGGCGCTCTTCGGTCCCTTCGCGACCCGGGCGCACGTGAAGGCGATGCTCGAGGAGATCGCGGGCGAGAGCGGGCTTTGCTGGCGCCAGCTCGGTTGGGAAAAGCGCGGCGGGCCGTGCTTCGCGCGCCAGGTGAGGAAATGCCGCGGCGCGTGCCTGGGCGAGGAGACCCCGGAGCAGCACAACCTGAGGCTCGCCACCGCGCTCGCCCCGCATCGCCTGAACGACTGGCCGTGGGATGGAAAGGTGATCATCCGCGAGCGCCACCCCGACGGCCGCTTCGAGGAAGCGCACGTCTTCGAGCGCTGGTCGCACGTGGGCACCGCGAGATGCGAGGAGGAGCTCGCCGATCTCGCGCAGGCGCGAGCCGAGATCGATTTTGATCCCGACATCTACCGCATCCTCGTCGCTTACATCGCGAAACACCGCCATGGCGTGCGGCTGCTGCCGCGCGCGCGTGCCCCCGAACAGGAAGAGATGGCGTACTAGCAGGGCCTACAGGAGCTGGCGCTGCGATCCCCAAACGGGCTCGGCGGCTTTCAGGCACTCCGGGCCTTCGTTGCGAACGTCGCTCACGTACTTGCCGACCGCGCGCAGGTTCACTTCTCCCGCGTACGGCTGCAGTAGCTTGCGCGCCTCATCGGGCGGCGCGGTGAGCCACGTGTCGATCGCATCCATCGGCAGGATCACCGGCATGCGATCGTGGATCCTCGCGACCTGCTCGTTCGCGTCGGTGGTGACGATGGTGAAGGTCTCCACCGGCTCGCCCTCGCTCGGCTTCCAGCGCTCCCACAGCCCGGCGAAGGCGAAGAGCGGTTGGCCCGGCAGCGTGACGGCGAAGGGCTGCTTGCGCCCCGGCTCGCCCTGCCATTCGAAGAAGCCGGTCGCGGGCACGAGGCAGCGGCGCTGCCGCACCGCGTCGCGGAATGCGGGCTTGGCCTCGATGCCCTCGCTGCGCGCGTTGATCGTCTTCGTGCCGATCTTCAAGTCCTTGGCCCAGAAAGGCACCAGGCCCCAGCGCAGCAGCGCCACCTCGCGGCCGCCGCCCTTCGCCACGCGGATCACCGGCGCTTCCTGGGTGGGCGCAATATTGAAGCGCTGGCGAATGCTTTCGTTCACCGGCACCTTGAAGGTGTAGGCGATGACGTTGCCTTCGGCGTCGAGAAAATAGCGACTGCACATCGCGGCAGTGTAAGCTACGCGCGGGGAGGAAACGCCATGATGAAATTAGTCCAATGGACCCTGGCGGCGGTGGGAGCTCTCGTGCTCCTCTTGTTGCTGGGAGGGCTCTTCATGCCGTCGGCGTTTTCCGTGCAGCGCTCCGCGGTGATCAACGCGCCGCCGAAAAAGATCTACGATCTCGTGGTCGAGCCCAAGAAGTGGATGCAGTGGAGCGTCTGGGCGAAGCGCGATCCGGGCATGAAGGTCACCTATTCCGGGCCTCCGTTCGGGATGGGCGCGCGCTGGTCATGGGTGAGCAAGAGCGAAGGCACCGGCAGCATGGAATTCACCCGCGTGGAGCCTGACCGCGCGGTCGAGTACGCGCTCTCGTTTCCGGATTACGGGATGCGCTCCAGCGGAGCGCTGCGCCTGGAGCCTTCCGGCGACGCCACCAAGATCACCTGGACCAACTCCGGCGACGTCGGCGGCAATCCGCTCAAGCACTACCTCGCCGCGATGATGGATCGAATGGTCGGCCCCGATTTCGAGGCCGGCCTCGCCAACCTGAAGACGCTTGCGGAGAAGCCGTGATCCAAACCCGGGTGTGGCTCGTGATGTTGGTGTTCGTCGCGGCGGGCTGCGCGTCGACCAAGAAGGAACCGCCGCCCAAACCCTTCGTCGGCACGCGCTGGCAGGTGGTGCTCGAGCTGCCGATTGCCGGAGAGCAACCGCATGTGCGCTTCGGCGACGGGCGGATGGAAGGCTTCGGCGGATGCAGCCGGTTCGCGGCGCGCTACAGCGAGGACACGGTGGGCGCGAAGTCGATCGCCATCGGCCGCATCGAGGTCATGCGCCGGTTGTGCGACCCGGGGAAGCAGGCCGCCGAAACGCGCGTGATCGAAGTGCTGCAGTCGGTCTCGAGCTATTCGATCACCGCCGACGCCCTGACGATGACGGGTTCCGGCGGCACGCTTCGTTTCATCGCGATACCGGTGGAGGCGGTTCCGGGTGCCGCCGCCCCCGCTTCGCTGACGGGAACCCGTTGGACCGGCGTGGTCGATGCCTCGGTCGATTCGCGCGCGACGCCGTGGCTCGAGTTCCTTGCCGAGGGCCGCGTCTCCGGCTTCACGGGCTGCAACCTTCTCAACGGCGGCTGGAAGAGCGAAGGCGGGCAGGTTCGCCTCGGCCCGCTCGCCATGACCAAGCGCGGCTGCATGGGCCCGGCGGGCGACATCGAGCGCCGCGTGCTCGCCGCGTTGAACGAGCGGGCCCGCGTCAGCCGCGAAGGCGCCAGGCTCGTGATGGTCGGCCCCTCCGGGGAGCGCTTCGAGTTCACCGAAGCCGCTTCAGCGCTCCGCTGAGCGACTGTTTCGTGCCCTTGTAGTCTTTCCAGGGATCTTGGCGCAGCTTCGCCAGGCGATCGTGGATGGTGAAGATGTTCCACTCATCCGCGCTCTTCAATTTTTCGAGCTCCGTCCACTTGAGCGGCGTCGAGACGCCGAGGCCCGGGCGCGCGCGCGCCGAGAAGGCCGACGCGGTGGTCGACCCGCGGCCGTTGCGCAGGTAGTCGACGAAGATTCGGCCGATGCGGTTCTTCGCCCCGCTCTTCGCGACGAAGACCTTGGGCAGGGTGGCCGCGAGATGCACCACCACCTCCCGCGAAAAATCCTTCACTTCGTCGTATCCCAGG
>JBGOST010000326.1:0-3847 GCA_041476125.1 Usitatibacter sp.
CGCACCCGCGGCGACCCCGCCCGCACACGCGGCGACCGCACCCGCCCCGCCCGCGCCCGCGGCGGCCGCGCCCGCGGCGCCCGAGGCCGGATTCGAGCTGAAGGGGGTGCTCTCGGCGGCGAACACCAACCAGATCGCCGAGCTCAACGGCTACGCCTCCGAGCGCGCGGAGGTGGTCGTGGACATGGCCAAGGTGCTGCGCATCGACTTCGCCTTCACCTCGGCGCTCTTCGACGTGATCAAGGCGATCCAGCTGGCCGGCAAGCGCGTCATCCTCACCAACCTGAACGAGCTCAACGCCGCGCTCCTCGAGGCCATGGGTGTGAACCGCTACGCGATCCTGGTGCGCCGCAAGTCCACCTGAAATCACCCGCGAGATAAAAGCGATTTTCCCGTCGCTCGCGCGAGCCCCACTGATATAGCCCTCCAATGAGCCCGGAACCCGAGCAATTCCACGGCACGACCATCCTCTCCGTGCGACGCGGCGAGCGCGTCGCCATGGGTGGGGACGGCCAGGTGACCCTCGGCGCCGTGGTCATCAAGGCCACGGCGCGCAAGGTGCGCCGCCTCTACCACGACCGCATCCTCGCGGGCTTCGCGGGGGCCACCGCCGACGCCTTCACGCTGTTCGAGCGCTTCGAGTCGAAGCTCGACAAGCACCAGGGCAACCTGCTGCGCTCGGCCGTCGAGCTCGCCAAGGACTGGCGCACCGATCGCATGCTGCGCCGGCTGGAGGCGATGCTCGCCATCGCCGACCGCGAGACCTCCCTCCTCATCACCGGGACCGGGGATGTCCTCGAGCCCGAGCGCGGGCTGCTCGCCATCGGCAGCGGTGGGGCCTACGCGCAGGCCGCCGCGCTGGCCCTCATGGACAACTCGGCGCTCGAGCCCGCCGACATCGTGAAGAAATCCCTCGCCATCGCCGGCGAGCTCTGCATCTACACCAACCAGAACCACGTCATCGAGACCCTGTGAGCAATGGCTGAAGCGACTCCCAGCCTTCCCGCAAGTGCGCCGGAGCCTGCGGCCTCCCAAATGATGACGCCGCAGGAAATCGTCCACGAGCTCGACAAGTACATCGTCGGGCAGGCGCAGGCGAAGCGCGCGGTGGCGATCGCGTTGCGCAATCGCTGGCGGCGCTCCCAGGTGCCCGAGCCGCTGCGCGCGGAGATCACGCCGAAGAACATCCTCATGATCGGTCCCACGGGCGTGGGCAAGACCGAGATCGCGAGGCGCCTGGCGCGGCTCGCCAACGCTCCGTTCATCAAGGTCGAGGCGACCAAGTTCACCGAGGTCGGCTACGTCGGGCGCGACGTCGACACCATCATCCGCGACCTCGTCGAGATCGCGATCAAGTCCACGCGCGAGCAGGAGATGCGCAAGGTTCGCCACCGCGCCGAGGACGCCGGGGAGGAGCACGTGCTCGACGCGCTGCTTCCGGGCGTGCCGAACGCCGACGGCGGCGACGCCAATTCCACGCGCCAGCGCTTCCGCAAGATGCTGCGCGAGGGCAAGCTCGACGACAAGGAGATCGAGATCGACCTGGCGCAGTCCGGCGCGAACATGGAGATCCTGGCGCCCCCCGGCATGGAGGAGCTCACGCAGCAGATACAGGGAATGTTCGCCAACCTGGGAGGCGCGCGGCGCAAGCGGCGCACCTTGAAGATCCGCGAGGCATTGCGGCTGCTCACCGACGAGGAGGCGATGAAGCTCGTGAACGAGGAGGAGATCCGCTTCAAGGCGCTGCGCGCCGCGGAGCAGGACGGGATCGTGTTCATCGACGAGATCGACAAGATCGCGAGCCGCGGCGAGATGCACGGCGCGGACGTGTCGCGCCAGGGCGTGCAGCGCGACCTGCTGCCGCTGGTCGAAGGCACCGCGGTCACCACCAAGTACGGCATGATTCGCACCGAGCACATTCTCTTCATCGCGAGCGGCGCTTTCCACCTCTCGAAGCCCTCGGACCTGATCCCCGAGCTGCAGGGAAGGCTGCCCATCCGCGTCGAGCTCTCGAGCCTTTCGGTGGAGGATTTCGAGCGCATCCTCACCGCCACCGACGCCTGCCTCACGAAGCAGTACCAGGCGCTGCTCGCCACCGAAGGCACCGAGCTCGTCTACACCCCCGACGGCGTGCGGCGGCTGGCCGAGATCGCGTACGCGGTGAACGAGAGCACGGAGAACATCGGCGCGCGGCGCCTCTACACCGTGATGGAGAAGCTCCTCGAGGAGATTTCCTTCGACGCCGGGCGCGCGCAGCGCCGCGTCACGCTGGATGCCGCCTACGTCGATTCGCGCCTGGACGAGCTCGCCAAGAGCGAGGACCTGGCGCGATATATTTTGTAGCGTCCGCGCGCCTGTCCTAGAATCGCCGCATGCGAATCACCGCCCTCATCGCCGCGCTCTGCCTCGGGGCTTGCGCCCAACCGACCCGGATCGATCCCATGGACGCCGCGAAATCCCTCGCCGCCGCCGAAACTGCCTTCGCCGCGCACTCCGTGCGCGAGGACATGCGCGCCGCTTTCCTCGCCGCCTTCGCCGGCGATGGCGTCTTCGTGCGCAACGGCTGGGTGATCGCCAACGACTATCTCGCCCCCCGGCCCGCCCCAGCGATCGTCCTCGATTGGCGCCCGCAATACGTCGAGGTCGCGGCCTCGGGCGAGATGGGCCTGTCCACCGGGCCGTGGAAACTCGCGAGCAAGGCCCAGCCCGCGGCGCCGGCGGCCTACGGCCAGTTCGTCACCGTGTGGAAGCGCGAGCCGGGCCAGGCGTGGAAAGTCGCCGTCGACCTCGGCATCGGGCACGCCGCGCCTTCATTCTGGGACCAACCGCTGGTAAGCGTCGCGGTGCACGGCGAGGCGGCGCGCGGCGGCGGCGGCGTCCGCGGCGCGGAGGAGCGCTTCGCGGCCGATGCGCGAGCCGGCCTGCGGGCCGCCTATGCGAAGCATGGCTCGGAAAGCCTGCGTTTCTATCGCGACACGGCGGCTCCAATGCTGGGAAAAGGGGCTGCGCTCGCTTCGGGCGCGATGGCAGCGGAAGCCGTCGTGTGGACGGTCGAGCGCGTCGAGACCGCGCGCTCCGGGGACTTCGGCTACGCCCGCGGCAGCTACGCCGCGCGTACCGCGCCGGGCGCTGCGCTCGGCTATTTCCTGCGTGTCTGGCGCGTCGAAGCCGGCGAGTGGCGCATCGCCCTCGACGTCGTCAATCCGGCGCCCAAGCCCTAGCCCTAGCCGCCGCGATCCTCCTTCTGGTAGAGGCGCGTGGCGCGCTCCATCGCCTCGAGGATGTGGTCGCCCGTCTTGGCGATGAACTCGATGTGGCGCGGGGCGACCTGGCGGCCCTCGAAGCTGCGCGCCGCATCGGCCATGAAGCGGAACTGGTTCTCGGCCACTTGCAGCTCGGCGGCGATCTCGGGCGTGTTGTCGCGCGCGGCGAGCAAGGTATCGAGCGTGCGGCGCAGGTTCTCCTCGGCCTCGCGCAATTCCCGGGCGAGCCCCTCGTCGCGCATCTCCCAGCGCCGCCACAGGTAGAGCTTGGGGATGCGTTGCGAGAGCATCGCCGCGCCTTCCGCCCTCACCGCGGAAGCGTTGGTCGCGGCGCGCGCGTGCTCCTGGATCAGGCGCGCACCCTTGGCGGCGATCCAGGCGACCTCCTCGTTGCGCCCGCGCAGCTTGCGCGCGTTCTCGCGCGTGGGCGAACGCTGCGCCAATTCGCGGTAGTCGTTCCAGAGAAGCCCGAGCAGCACGTATTTGTCGCGGATCTCGCCGGGCGGAGCGATCGCCGCCACCGCCTACAGCGTCGCATCGAAATCGCGAAGGGACGCCGCAAGGGCCCTGCGGCTGCGCTCGGC
>JBGOST010000327.1:0-3831 GCA_041476125.1 Usitatibacter sp.
ATAGGGCCGCCCGAGGAGGCGCTCGGCCTCGTCGAAGGCGCCGCGCGCCAACGCCGCGCGCACTCGCGTGCTGGAAATGCGCTCGCCCCCGTCCGCGACCGCGGGCATCGCCTCGACCGCGAAGCCCAGCGACGTTCCCGCTGTCGCCAACAGCGCGATGTTGCCGCGGCGTCCCTTGCCGTAGAGGAAGTTCTCGCCCACGCCGACCCAGCGCGCGCGATAGTGGTTGCGCAGGCGCTCGTGGAAGGCCTCGGCCGTGAGGGACGCGAAGCGCGCGTCGAAGCGCTGCACGAAGACGGTCCCGATGCCGGTCTCGGCGATGGCGGCGAGGCGCTCGGCGAGCGAAGTGAGGCGCCCCGGCGCCTCGCGCGGGGCGAAGAATTCGCGCGGCAGCGGCTCGAAGGTGAGCACCGCGCTCGCGAGGCCGCGCTCGCGGGCTTGGGCGACGACCTTGCGCATCAGCGCCGCGTGCCCGCGGTGCACGCCGTCGAAACTGCCGATGGCGAGCGCGGTTTCCGCGGCGGGGGGCGCGTGGCGCAGGATCTTCACGGCCTACTCGTGGCGCGAGAAATGGCGCAGCCGCAAGCCCATGAAGGCGAGCGCCGCGAAGTAGGTCACGGTCCCGGCGAGGATGACGAGGGCGAGCTTCCACGCGCGGGCGAGCGCGGGAATCTCGAACCACGAGCCCTCGCTGCCCATCGAGAACCAGAGCGCGCCTCCCATCAGGTACAGCGCCACGGCGAGCTTGAGGAGGAAGGCACCCCAGCCCGGCTCGGGGCGGTAGGCGCCGGAGCGGCGCATCAGGATCCACAGCCAGAACGCGTTGAAGCACGCGCCGACGGAGATCGCCAGGGCCAGCCCGGCGTGATCGAGCCAGGGAACGAAGGCGGCGTTGAGCAGCTGCGTCACCACGAGCGTCACGATCGCCACGCGCACCGGGGTTCGCACGTTCTGCTTTGCGTAGAAGCCGGGAGCGAGGACCTTCACGAGAATGATCCCCACCAGGCCCACCGCGTAGGCGATGAGCGCATTGCGCGTCATGAGCACGTCGTGGCGCAGGAATTCCCCGTGCCAGAAGAGCGTGGACAGCAGCGGCACGGCGAGGAGCGCCAGCGCCACCGCCGCCGGCGCGGCGAGCAGCAGCGTCACGCGCAGGCCCCAGTCGAGCAGGCGCGAATACGACTGCGTGTCGTCGGTGCTGTGGTGGCGCACCAGCGCCGGGAGCAACACCGTCCCCAGGGCCACGCCCAGCAGCGCCGAGGGAAACTCCATGAGGCGGTCGGCGAAGTAGAGCCACGACATCCTGCCGTCGCCCAGCCACGAAGCGATCTGCGTGTTGATGAGCAGGCTCACCTGCGCCACCGACACTCCCAGTGCCGCGGGCGCCATCAGCTTCAGGATCCGGATCACGGCCTCGTCGCGCGGGTCCCACTTGGGCAGCGTGAGCATGCCGATGCGCCTCAAGAACGGGATCTGGAACAGGAGCTGCGCCAGGCCGCCGAAGAACACCGCCAACGCGAGGGCGACCACCGGCTGCTCCAGGCGCGGCGCGGCGAGGATGGCGAAGGCGATGAAGGAGAGATTGAGAAGCACCGGCGTGAAAGCCGGCGCCTTGAAGGCGCCGTAGGTGTTGAGCAGGCCGGCGGAAAACGACACCAGCGAGATGAAGAGGATGTACGGGAAGCAGATGCGCAGCAGCGTCACGGTGAGCGTGAACTTGTCGGGGTCCTTCGCGAAACCGCCCGCGCTGAGATAGACGATCAGCGGTGCGGCCACGATGCCGATGAGCGTGGCGATGAAGAGCGCGGCGGCGAGCGCGCCGAGCACCTTGCCCGCGAGCTCGCGCGTGGCCGCCTCTCCGCGCCGGTTGCGGTATTCGCCGATCACCGGCACGAAGGCCTGCGTGAAGGCACCCTCGGCGAAAAGCCGCCGCAGCAGGTTGGGAATGCGGAACGCGACGACGAAGGCGTCCATCGCCAGGCCGGCGCCGAAGAAGATGGCGAGGAGGGTATCGCGGACGAAGCCCGTGATGCGCGACAGGAGCGTCATGCCGCTCACGGAGGCGGCCGCCCTGAGCAGATTCATTGCCGTGGTCGCGAAGCGCCGTCAACAATAATCAAATCGGCCTAGGGCTTTGTTTTGTATAAACAAGCCGTGTATCATATCAGGCTTCGTTTTGGAATCTTCGAACCCGGAAAGCGAACTCAATGGCTAACACCAAGCAGGCCGCGAAACGCGCCAAGAAATCCGTCAAGCAGCGCGCGGCCAATGTCAGCATGCGCACCCACCTGCGCAGCGCAATCAAGAAAGTCCAGAAGGCGATCGCCACCGGCGACCGCGCCGTCGCCATGGCCGCGCTCAAGGCGCAGCAGGCGACCGTCGACGCCCTTGCCGGCAAGCGCATCATCCACAAGAACAAGGCGGCGCGACACAAGAGCCGACTTGCGGCCCAGATCAAGGCGCTGGGCACCCGTACCTGAAGTCTGCAGCGAAATGAGCCGGCGGCGGCTTCAAGGCCGCCGTTTCCGTTTTATGGGGGTAGACCATGACCGATAGCCACCTGATGCAGACGTACGCCCCGCAGCCGGTCGCCTTCGCGCGCGGCGAAGGGGCGTGGCTCTGGGACACCGAGGGCAGGAAGTATCTCGATGCGCTCGCGGGGATCGCGGTGAACGGATTGGGCCACGCCCATCCGGCGCTGCTGCGCGCCCTCGCCGAGCAGGCGGGCAAGCTCATCCACACCTCGAACCTGTTCCGCGTTCCCGAGCAGGAGCGCCTCGCCGAGAAAGTCTGCGCCATCGCCGGCATGGACAACGTGTTCTTCGCCAACTCGGGCTCCGAGGCCAACGAGTGCGCGATCAAGCTCGCGCGCCTGCACGGGCATCATCGCGGCGTCGAGAACGCCACCATCGTCGTCATGGAGAAGGCGTGGCATGGCCGCACGCTCGCCACCCTCTCGGCCACCGGCTCGCGCAAGGCGCAAGCGGGGTTCGAGCCGCTGATGGGCGGGTTCCTGCGTGTGCCCTACAACGACTACGCCGCCGTCGAGCGCCTCGCCGAGAACCAGTCGATCGTGGCCATCCTGATGGAAGTGCTGCAGGGCGAGGGGGGCATCCACGTCGCCGACGCGGATTACCTGCGCCAGTTGAGAGCGCTGTGCGACCGCAAGCAGTGGCTGCTCATGATCGACGAAGTGCAAAGCGGCATCGGCCGCACCGGCAAATGGTTCGCGCACCAATGGGCGGGGATCAGCCCCGACGTGATGACGCTCGCCAAGGGGCTCGCCTCGGGGGTGCCGATCGGCGCCTGCCTCGGCAAGGGAGTCGCGGCGAAGGTGTTCAAGCCCGGCAATCACGGCACCACGTTCGGCGGCGGCCCGTTCGTCTCCGTCGCCGGCCTCACCACGCTCGAAGTGATCGAGAAGGACGGCCTGCTCGATCACGCGCGCCGCATGGGGGAAGTGATCCACACGGGCCTGGAGCGCGGGCTGGCCGGAGTGCAGGGCGTGAAGGAAGTGCGCGGCCTGGGGCTCATGATCGGGCTGGAGCTCGACCGGCCGTGCGCAGATCTCGTGCGCCGCGGCCTCGAGGCCGGGATCGTCATCAACGTCACGGCCGACAAGGTCGTGCGCCTGCTGCCGCCGCTCGTGATCCGCGAGGAGGAGGCGAGGCAGCTCGTCGCCATCCTGGTGCCGCTGGTGAAGTCGTTCCTCGCGCAAGCCTCCGCCGCCGCCGCCGCCGCGTGAAGCATTTCCTGCAGCTCACCGATTTCGAGCGCTGGGAGTTCGAACACCTCTTCAACCGCACGCGCCTCATCAAGGAGCGGTTCAAG
>JBGOST010000328.1:0-3827 GCA_041476125.1 Usitatibacter sp.
ATGCCGACCACGAGCAGAATGCGTCGACTTCGACGGTGCGCGTCGCGGGTTCGTCCGGTGCCAACCCGTTTGCCTGCATATCGGCGGGTGTTGCGAGTCTGTGGGGGCCGGCGCACGGAGGGGCCAACGAGGCGGCGCTGCAGATGCTGATGGACATCGAGAAGGACGGCGGCGTGGCGAAGGTCGGTGAGTTCATCAAGAGGGCGAAGGACAAGAACTCGGGCGTGAAGCTGATGGGCTTCGGCCACCGCGTCTACAAGAACTACGACCCGCGCGCCAAGCTCATGCAGGAGACCACGCGCGAGGTGCTCGACGCCTTGGGGGCGCACAACGACCCGCTGCTCAAGCTCGCGATGGCCCTGGAGAAGATCGCGCTCGAGGACGAGTACTTCGTCAGCCGCAAGCTCTATCCCAACGTGGACTTCTACTCCGGCATCGTGCAGCGCGCGCTCGGCATCCCGACCTCGATGTTCACCTGCATCTTCGCGATGGCCCGCACCGTGGGCTGGATCGCGCAATGGAACGAGATGATCTCGGATCCCGAGCAGAAGATCGGGCGCCCGCGCCAGCTCTACCTGGGCCCGACGCAGAGAGACGTGGCGCCGATCGGCAAAAGGAAATGACCCTCTCCCAAGGCAGAGGGAGAACTGAAAGGTAAGACATGGCAAGCGTGATGAAGGAACTCGAGGCGAGCTCGCAGCTCTTCGGCGCCAACGCGCCGTTCGTCGAGGAGGTCTACGAGCGCTACCTCGCGGATCCGAATTCGGTCGAGCAATCGTGGCGGGCGCTGTTCGACGCCTGGCAGAAGGACAACCCCGGGAAGAAGGACGTCCCCCACTCGCAGGTCATCGCGGCCTTCGAGGGCCTCGCGCGCAACCCGCAGGTGGGGCGCGCGCCCGGGCCCGCAGCGGCCGACGAGAAGGCCCTCAAGGTGCTGCAATTCATCCGCGCGCACCGCGTGCTGGGCTCGCGCTATTCGCAGCTCGACCCCCTGAAGCGCCTGGAGCGCACGCCGGTGCCCGAGCTCGAGCTCGAGTTCTACGGCCTCACCGAGGCCGACATGGACCGCGAGTTCTCCCCCGGTTCGTGGCAGGGCGCGAAGGGTCTTATGAAGCTGCGCGATATCGTTGCGGCGGTGAAGATGACCTACTGCGGCACGGTCGGCATCGAGTACATGTACATCTCCTCGACGGACGAGAAGCGCTGGATCCAGAGGAATTTCGAGGGAACGCTCTCGTCGCCGAATTTCACCGCCGGGCAGAAGCGCTGGATCCTCGAGCGCATCACCGCTTCGGAGACGCTCGAGCGCTACCTGCACACGCGCTACGTGGGGCAGAAGCGGTTCTCGGGCGAGGGTGGCGAAAGCATGATCCCCATGCTCGACACGATCATCGAGGACGTCGGCGCCAAGGGCGCCAAGGAAGTCGTGATCGGCATGGCGCACCGCGGGCGCCTGAGCGTGCTCGTGAACACGCTGGGCAAGATCCCGGCGGACCTCTTCTCCGAATTCGAAGGCCAGCACGCCCACGAGCTCTCCTCGGGCGACGTGAAGTATCACCAGGGGTTCTCCTCGGACATCAAGACCGCGGGCGGCACCGTGCACCTCACGCTCGCGTTCAACCCGTCCCACCTCGAGATCGTGAATCCCGTCGTCGAGGGCTCGGTGCGCGCGCGGCAGCATCGCCGCGGCGACCACACCGGAGATCAGGTCCTGCCGCTGTTGATTCACGGCGATGCCGCGTTCGCGGGCCAGGGCGTGGTGATGGAAACGCTCGCCCTGTCGCAGACGCGCGGCTACAAGACCGGCGGCACCGTGCACCTCGTCGTCAACAACCAGATCGGCTTCACCACCTCCGACACGCGCGACGTGCGTTCATCCCTCTATTGCACCGACCTGGCGAAGATGATCGAGGCGCCGGTATTCCACGTGAACGGGGACGATCCGGAGGCCGCGGTCTTCGTGGCCAGGATTGCGCTGGAGTACCGCTCGCGCTACCACAAGGACGTGGTGATCGACCTGGTGTGCTTCCGCCGCCTGGGCCACAACGAGCAGGACGAGCCCTTCGTCACCCAGCCGCTCATGTACAAGAAGATCGCGCAGCATCCCGGCACCCGGAAACTCTACGCCGACAAGCTCGAGCGCGAGGGGGTCGTGCCGCAGGGCTTCGGCGACGAGCTCGTGACGAGCGTGCGCGCCGCGCTGGACGCGGGCAAGGCAACCAATCCGAAGATCCTCTACGGCCTGAAGTCCACGCTGCAGATCGATTGGGCGCCCTACATCGGCGTGAAGTGGGACCAGCGCGCCGACACGGCGGTGCCGCTCGCGAAGTTGAAGGAGCTCGCCAAGCGCCTCACCGAGGTTCCGTCGAACTTCAAGCTGCATCCCTCGGTGGAGCGGCTGCTCGCCGCGCGCCGCGAGATGGGCGATGGCAAGCTGCCCCTCGACTGGGGCATGGCGGAGAACCTCGCCTACGCCGCGCTCGTCGACGCGGGGCACCCGGTGCGCCTCTCCGGGCAGGACAGCGGCCGCGGCACCTTCGCGCATCGCCACGCCGTGCTCCACGACCAGAACCGCGAGAAGTGGGATTCCGGCGTCTACGTCCCGCTGCAGAACATCCGCCCCGGCCAGGGCAATTTCCTCGTCATCGACTCTCTTCTCTCGGAGGAGGCGGTGCTCGGCTTCGAATACGGCTACGCGACCGCGCAGCCGTTCGAGCTCGTCATCTGGGAGGCGCAGTTCGGCGACTTCGTGAACGGCGCGCAGGTGGTCATCGACCAGTTCATCGCCTCGGGCGAGGCCAAGTGGGGGCGCATGTGCGGCCTCACGATGTACCTGCCCCACGGCTACGAAGGCCAGGGGCCGGAGCACTCCTCGGCGCGTCTGGAGCGCTTCCTGCAGCTGTGCGCCGAGCACAACATCCAGGTGTGCGTGCCGTCGACCGCCGCGCAGTTCTTCCACATGATCAAGCGCCAGATCGAGCGCCCGATGAGGAAGCCGCTCATCGTCATGACGCCCAAGAGCCTGCTGCGCAAGAAGGAAGCGTCCTCGCCGCTTGCGGACCTGGCGAGCGGCGGGTTCCAGGTGATCATTCCGGAGGCCGAGAAGATCGCCGCGAAGAAGGTGAGGCGCGTGATCTTCTGCGCGGGCAAGGTCTACTACGACATCGCGGCCGAGCGCGCCAAGCGCGGCATCGACGACATCGCGATCGTGCGCCTCGAGCAGCTCTATCCGTTCCCGCATGTCGAGTTCCAGGCGCAGATCGACGCCTACCCGGGCGCCAAGAGCGTGGTGTGGGCGCAGGAGGAGCCCGGCAACCAGGGCGCATGGCACCGCATCCAGCACTACCTCGCGCGCCACATGCGCGCCGAGCAGACCCTCTCGTACGCGGGCCGCGCATCCTCGGCCTCGCCGGCGGTGGGCTACATGCAGCTGCACCTCGAGCAGCAGAAGGCGTTCATCGACGCCGCGCTCAGCGTGGACTCGTCAAGCAAGAAAGAAGCGGCGTAAGAGAGGCCGAGTAAAGGACAATCGCCATGCAAGTCGAAGTCAAAGTGCCGCAGCTCTCCGAGTCGGTCTCGGAGGCCACCCTGGTCGCCTGGCGCAAGAAGGCCGGCGAGGCGGTGAAGCGCGACGAGAACCTGATCGACGTCGAGACCGACAAGGTCGTGCTCGAGCTTCCCGCGCCCGCCGACGGCGTGCTGGCGAAGATCATCAAGCAGGACGGCGACAGCGTGACCAGTGGCGAGATCATCGCGGTAATCGATACGACCGCAACCGCCACGGCGAAGCCCGCGGAAAAGGAGGCGGTCGTCCCCGCGAAGGCGGG
>JBGOST010000329.1:0-3806 GCA_041476125.1 Usitatibacter sp.
CGCGACGATCGCTCCTACCGCTGAGGCCCCGCCTCCTCACCGGGGGCGGCTCCGGTGTAAATTGTGTCCCACTGTCTCAAGCAGACCAGGGGAGCCGATGTTTTCGAGAGCGATAGTCCTGTTCCTGGCAGTCCTCGCATTCCACGCCGGCGATGCGCGCGCGGAGCTTTACAAATGCGTGGCAAAGGACGGCAAGGTGTCATACCAGGGGGAGCCGTGCACGGAAGCGGCCAACGAGCAGCGGTTGCGCGAGCAGGCCGGTGGCGACCCCGCATCCGCCAGCCCACCCGCCAGTGCCCCAAAGCCTGCGAGCGCTTCCAATGCGTCGAAAGAGAGTTGGGGGGCTGAACAAAGCAACGCAATAAAGAGCGATTGCTCGAAGGACGCGTTCGCAAACGTGCAGAAGGGATGGGGCAGCAATCCGACCGCGTTTCCGGAAGCCGAGGCGCGAGATGCCGTCGACAAGTATTGCAGCTGCATAACGCGCCGGATCACGACCTCGATCACCCCTTCGCAGTTCGCCCAGAATCGATTCGATAGCGTCGCGCGATTCGTCTCCGAGGCGCAAAAGGGGGGCGAGTGCAAGATGGAAATCGCGGTGCAATAGCGCCCAACCCTCACGGCGTTCCGTCGATCGAACGCCGGGATCAAAACAAAAAGGCCTGTCGCGAGACAGGCCTTTTTTGTCGGAGGCGACTAGCCGGCCGGTATCAGACGGTCCACTCGGCGGCGGCGCGGGCGGCGGCGGTGCGCGTGTAGAAGAAGCCGTTGCGCACGAAACCGGAAATCAAGGTGGCCTTGGCGGCGACGACGCGGCCGTTGGGCGCGCGATCGATCACTACTTCTTCAGGCAGGCCGTCGAGCAGGTGGAAGGGAGCCAGGCGGCCGTCGGCGAAGCGCGACGGATATATGGTTTGTGTCGCGAAATCGAGGAAGGCCGGCTTGAAGCCGAGTCCCGCATTTTCCTCGCTGCGCCCACGGGTTTCCGTGTGGACGACATTTTCGCGCCGGAGCATCTCTGCGTTCACCATCCGTTTCACTTTCCACCTCCTTCAGGGGTGAAGTGCTACGCCTGATTCGTGCACCCAGTTTCCACGCGAAGGGGTCGCGGCACTATGGGAAATGTCTCAATCGCGCAGGCGACATTCGCCGATTCCGCGGATAGGCGGTCACGGTGGGCCGACGTAGGGCGTTGTCCTAGGGGGTTCTTACTGCTGAAACATGGCTTTTGTTTTTTCGAATTCTCGATGGCTCGGCAAAGCTCGAGCGGGTTTCATGGCGTCGCGGGCGGCGTTGCAGCATCTCGTCGCCCCGATTCCACCCACTGAAACGATGAGGATCCCGTGAAAGCCAAGACTCTATGTATTGCCGCATTCGTCGCTGCGTCAGCCATCGCCGCGGCGCCGTCGCTCGCCAATGAAGGCGAGCACAAGCCTTCGTCCCAGCAAGGAAGGTTCGCCGCCTGCGCCCATGAATCGAAGGGCCTCAAGGCCGAAGAGCACCAACACTTCATGAGCGAATGCCTGAAGCGCCACGACGGGGCGGAAGGCGCGCATAAGAAGGATGCGAGCCATCCCACTTCCGCGGAGGGGAGCCAGCAGAACCGCATGAGGAGCTGCAACGAGGCCGCGGGCCGCAAGGACCTGCACGGCGACGAGCGCCGCGCCTTCATGAGCACTTGCCTCAAGGGCTGAGGTTCGACCCCTCTCCCGCAGAGGGGGAGGGGACCTCGCGTACGAGCGGCCTAGGACTCGAGCACGGGGCTGTCGGACTTTGCGCTCGGCAGCGGGTGGTTGGCGAAGCGCTCGCGCAGCGTGGTCTTCATGAGCTTGCCGGTCGCGGTGTGCGGCAGCTCGTCCACGAAGACCACGTCATCGGGAATCCACCACTTGGCGACCTTGCCCTCGAAGAAGGCGAGCAGATCTTCGCGAGTGAGCTGCTGGCCGGGCTTCTTCACCACGATCACCAGCGGCCTTTCGTCCCACTTGGGATGCCGGCACGCGATCACCGCCGCCTCCAGCACCGCGGGATGCGACATCGCGAGGTTCTCGAGCGCGATCGAGCTGATCCATTCGCCCCCCGACTTGACCACGTCCTTGCTGCGGTCGGTGATCTTCAGGTAGCCGTCGGGATCGATGGTCGCCACGTCGCCCGTGGGAAACCAGCCGTCGACGAGCGGGCTCTTCGTGCTCTTGTAGTAGTCGCGGATCACCCAGGGCCCGCGCACCAGCAGGTCGCCGAAGGCCTTGCCGTCCCACGGCAGCTCGTTGCCATTGCCGTCCACGATCTTCCAGTCCACGCCGAACACGACGTGGCCTTGCTTCTCGCGCAGCTTGCGCTGCTCCTCGGGCGCGAGGGAATTGTGCTTTTCCTGCAGCTTGCACACGCTGCCCAGGGGCGACATCTCGGTCATGCCCCAGGCGTGGTTCACCTCGATCCCGAACTCGTCCTCGAGCGTGCGGATCATCGCCGGCGGGCACGCCGCCCCGCCGATGATGGTGCGTTTCAACGTGGAGAGCCGGACCTTGTTCTCGCGCATGTACTGGATCAGGCCCGCCCAGACCGTGGGCACTCCGGCCGAGAACGTGACCTTCTCCTTCTCGAAGAGCTCGTGCAGCGACTTGCCGTCGAGCGCGGCGCCCGGAAAGACGATCTTCGCGCCGACGAGCGGCGCCGAGAACGGCAGGCCCCACGCGTGGGCATGGAACATCGGCACCACCGGCAAGGCGCAGTCGCGCGCCGACAGGCCCATCGCATCGGGCATGCAGCTTCCGTACGCGTGCAGCACCGTCGAGCGATGGCTGTAAAGGGCGCCCTTGGGATTGCCCGTGGTGCCCGAGGTGTAGCAGAGGCCGCACGCGGTGTTCTCGTCCAGCGCGGGCCATGCGTAGTCGTCGGATTCCGCCGCGACCAGCTCCTCGTAGCAAAGGAGCGACTTCGCATCCGCGGGCATGTGCGCGCGGTCGGTCATGAGCACGACGGTTTTCAGGTGCTTGCAGGACGGGGCGACCTTCTGCAGCAGCGGCAGGAAAGTCTGATCGATGAAGAGGACCGTGTCCTCGGCGTCGTTCAGGATCCACGCGATCTGCTCGGGAAAGAGCCGGGGATTCACCGTGTGCATCACCATGCCGGCGCCGGCCACCGCGTAGTACACCTCGAAATGGCGGTAGGTGTTCCATGCGAGGGTCGCGACGCGATCGCCCGGTTTCAAGCCGAGCCCCACCAGGGCATTGGCCAGCCGCCTGGAGCGCGCATGCGCCTCGCGGTAGGTGTAGCGGTGGAAGTCGCCCTCGACGCGCCTGGAGACGATCTGCGTGTCGTGGTGGTGGCGGTCGGCGTGGCGGATCAGGTCGGACACCAGCAAAGGGGTGTCCATCATCAAGCCCTGCATGGCGATCTCCCCGGGTGGAGTTCGCCTGATCTTAACCTCAGACGCGGGCGGTGCGCTGGAACCAGTAGGCGCGGGTGTCGTGACTCCATCCGGCCGAGATCGGGACCTTGGGCTGCCGGGCGCGCATCCTGGCGAGCACCCAGCGGGCGCGGGCCCGGCGGGACCACGTCGGGAAGAACTGGCGCGACAGCGCCCGGGCGTGGGAAAAACTGCCTGGTTTCATTGCGATGGATCTCCTTGGTTGGAGACCATCATTCCAATCTTCGGCCTGGGGGTCTGTCGGATCGCAGGAAACGCGGCCAACTGGGCCGCTGAATCCCCTATCGGACTCGTCTGGCAAGGGGTCCGGCCGCCGCCCGCAAAAACGTGGACAAACGGCGTCAACGCAGTTGACAGGAGGATCGTTTTCGTAGGA
>JBGOST010000330.1:0-3792 GCA_041476125.1 Usitatibacter sp.
GCCAGCTCGGCTCTCGAATCATGGTGCGGCATGAAGCGCTCGCCGTTGGGCAGCCGCAGCAGGCCTCCCTCGCCGCGCACGGCTTCCGAGATGAGGAACGACTTGGCGTGGGGGTGGAAGAGGCAGGTCGGGTGGAACTGGATGAACTCCATGTCGGCGACCGGAGCGCCGGCGCGCCACCCCATGGCGACGCCGTCGCCCGTCGAGGTGTCGGGGTTGGTGGTGTAGAGGTAGACCTTGCCGGCACCGCCCGTGGCGAGCGCGGTGTGGCGCGCTCCGATGGTCTTGACCCGGCCGCTCTTGATTTCGAGGACGTAGGCTCCCCACACGCGATTGGGGCCCTGGGGCTGGCCCAGGTGCTTGCGCGAGGTGATGAGGTCCACACCGATGTGCCATTCGAGCACCGCAATGTTCGGATGGCTCTTCACCCGCTGCACGAGAGTCTTCTGGACCGCGCTGCCGGTAGCGTCGGCGGCGTGCACGATGCGGCGGTGGCTGTGGCCGCCCTCGCGGGTGAGGTGCAGCTCCGCCTGCTCGTCGTCGTCGCGAGTGAAGGGCACCCCCTGGGCGACCAGCCACTCCACGGAGGCGCGCCCGCGCTCCACCACGAAGCGCACCGCATCCTCGTGGCACAAGCCGGCACCCGCGACCAGGGTGTCGCGGATGTGGTCTTCGACCGAATCGGAACCGTCGAGCACCGCCGCGATCCCGCCCTGGGCCCAGCTCGACGCCCCGTCGAGCAGCTCGTGCTTGGTGACGAGCGCAACCTTGCACCGGTCCGCCAGGTGGAGGGCTGCGGACATTCCGGCCAGCCCACTGCCGAGGAGGAGGACGTCGTAGTTATTCAACAATCGGGCCCCAGAATAGGCCTTGCCTCGTGGGACATACCCCTGCAAGAGCAGGAACTAAACTCCGCCGTCCCTGTCTCTCAGCCATATTCCGAGAAATGCGCGCCAAAGGAATGAAATCTTTGAGCTTTATAATACCCCAGGAGGCTAACAAGCCCTTCCTGGCGCCTGCCGTACCGGCGGGCCTGGGTAGCGGCATTGCCGCGACAAGAACCCCGATACAAGGCCGAATGAGCGACAGGGAAATCGACCAGCAACTGGTCGAGCGTGCGCAGCGTGGGGACAAGCACGCCTTCGAGATGCTGGTGATCAAGTACCAGCGCAAGCTCGAGCGGCTGCTGTCGCGGATCATCCGGGATCCGGCGGAGATCGAGGATGTAGCCCAGGAAGCGTTCATCAAGGCGTACCGGGCGCTGCCCAACTTCCGCGGCGACAGCGCGTTCTACACGTGGCTGTACCGCATCGGCATCAACACCGCCAAGAACTACCTCATCGCGCTGGGGCGTCGTGCACCGACCTCCACCGAGTACGACAGCGAGGAGGCCGAAGGATTCGAGGATGCCGCGGGTTTGCGCGACATCAATACACCTGAAAGCGAGCTGGCCAGCAAACAGATCGCGCAGACGGTGAACGATGCGATCGCGGCGCTGCCAGAAGAATTGCGCACCGCGATCACACTGCGCGAGCTCGACGGGCTGTCGTACGAGGAGATCGCACAGATCATGAGTTGCCCGATCGGAACCGTCCGGTCGCGCATTTTTCGGGCCCGCGAAGCCGTCGCCGAAAAGCTGCGGCCGCAACTCGGGACGAGCAAGGACAAACGCTGGTAATAACGAATCATCGGGGCTGCAACCCCATTAAAAGCCGTGGCCTTCGCTTGGACGGGGGCCGAAATGAACAGGAGCAGGACATGACTCAAGATCTTTCCTCGCTGATGGATGGCGAGTTGGCGGCCGGCGAGGCCGAGCGCACCATTCGCGCGTGTTCCACCAGCGCGGACGAGAAAGCCACCTGGTATCTCTACCACGCCATCGGAGACTCGATGCGCGGCCAGGCACCCCGGCGCCTCGCGATGCCCGACGAGGTGATCGAATCGCTCAAGGCGCAGCCCACGGTCCTCGCGCCGCGCCGACCTTTGCACCAGAGCACCTTCGCCCGCGTGGCGCTCGCGGCGGCCGCTTCGGTGGCCACCATCGGCGTGGTGGGATGGATCGGGTCCCAGGGCGGCTCGGTGCCCGCCATCGCCAAGTCGAATTCGGCGATCCAGCCCGTGGCCAACAAGTCGAATGTCGCCAACCCGGCGCTCGACGTTCAGGACTACCTTGCCGCCCACCGCCAGATTCCCTCGGCCGAGCTCTATCGGCCGGTGAACAATCGGGCGCCGACCCCGGGTCGATGAGACCGCGGGATTCTGCGGGTGGAGTCCGGTGGCTGCCGGCTCTCGCCCTCGGGGTCGCCTGCGCCGCCCAGGCCGCCCCCGGCAACGATCCGCAAGTCTGGCTCCAGCGGGCCGCGCAAGCGGCCCGTTCCAACTCCTACGCGGGCACCTTCGTCCACACGAACGGCGATCGCACCTCGACGGTACGCATCACGCACGTGAGCGTGAACGGCGACGAGCAGGAGCGCATCGAGCCGCTCGACGGCCCGCCGCTCGAGATCGTGCGGCGCAACGACGAGATGTTCTGCTACTTTCCCGACGCGCAGACGGTCCGGCTCGACCGCCGCGTCACCGCGCGCTTCTTTCCCGCGATCCTGAGCGCCACGACTTCCACGCTCGCCGCGAGCTACGAGGTGAAGCTCGGCCGCACCGAGCGCGTCCTCGGCTACGACTGCCAGTGGATCCGCCTCGACCCCAAGGATTCGATGCGCTTCGCGCAGCGCCTGTGCTCCGAGGTCGGCACGGGGCTGGTGCTGCGCGCCAAGACCCTCAACGAGCGGCAACAGGTGATCGAGCAGTACACCTTCACCGAGCTCAAGGTCGGACCGCATGTGGCGCGCAGCGAGGTGAAATCGATTTTCGAGGCGCGCGTGAAGAAGTGGATCACCGACGCGCAGCCGCGGGAAGAGGCGAAGAGCGTGGAGACCGGATGGATGGTCGCCAGCCTTCCCACGGGATTCCAGAAAGTGACCGAGCTGCGCCGCAGCCTGCCCGGCAGGCCGCACCCGGTCGCGCAACTCATCTTCAGCGACGGCATCGTCACCCTTTCGGTGTTCGTCGAGCCCAATGCGCCGGCGCCGCGCACCGCCGAAGCCTCGAGCGAGGACGGCACCACGACCTTCTTCGTCCGCCCCCTGGGCGAGCACCTGGTCTCGGTGCTGGGCGAGATTCCGCTGGCGACGGCGCAGCTGGTCGGGCGCAGCGTCGTTCGCCGCCCGTAAGTAATAAGATATCGGCCCCCGGGCCTTCGCACTTTCAGAAGACAGGACAACATATGAACAAATTGAATGCATATTGCCTCGGCGTTCTGGTCGCCTTCGGCGTCGGCGCCGCCCAGGCCCAACCGGCGCGGGTGACCACGCCGGCCATCCCGGGCGCCTCGGCGCAGATCCTTCCCGACTTCGCGGACCTGGTCGAGAAATACGGACCCGCGGTGGTCAACATCAACACCCAGACCCGCGCCTCCGCCCGGCAACAGATCCCCGGGCTATCGGAGGACGACCCGTTCTACGAATTCTTCCGTCGCTTCATGCCGCCCGAGGGCCGTGGCAATACGCCGCGCGGCCAACCGAAAGAGCCGCAGGCGCCCGGCCCGCGCGCCCCGCTGCGCCCGTTCGGCCTGGGCTCCGGGTTCATCGTCTCCGCCGACGGGTTCATCGTCACCAATGCCCACGTCGTTGAGAACGCCGAGGAAATCACCGTGCGCCTCACCGACAAGAGGGAGTTCAAGGCGAGGGTCATCGGCGTCGACATCCGCAGCGACGTGGCGGTGATCAAGGTCGACGC
>JBGOST010000331.1:0-3784 GCA_041476125.1 Usitatibacter sp.
AGCACCGTCATGCCCTTGAAGAGCGCGATGTTCTGGAAGGTGCGCGCGATCCCCAGCGAAGCCGCGCGGTGCGACTCTATTTCACGGAATTCCTGGTTGCGGAATCGGATGACGCCTTTCTGGGGGTAATAGACGCCGTTCAGGACGTTGAGCATCGAGCTCTTGCCCGCGCCGTTGGGGCCGATGATTGCGCGCACTTCGTGCTCGCGCACGTCGAAGCTCACTTCCGAGAGCGCCTTCACGCCGCCGAACGCGAGCGACACATCCTCGACTTCGAGGATGACGTCGCCCACCTTGCGCGCGACGCAACCGGGATCGAGCTCGCGCAAGTTCAAGCCGCATCCCTCGCCGCGTCGGGCGCGAACGTCTTCGCCGAATTCATCGGCAGCTCGGCGCGCACGCTGCCGGTGCGCCCGTCCTCGAAGCGCACCTGGGCCTCGACCACGCAGCGCTCGGCGCCCGAATACAGGGCCTCGACGATGTTCGCGTACTTCTCGCCGATGTAGCCGCGGCGCACCTTGCGCGTGCGCGTGAGCTCGCCGTCGTCGGCGTCGAGCTCCTTGTGCAGAATCACGAAGCGGTGGATCTGGCTGCCGGAAAGCTTGGGGTCGCGCGCGAGGTCGGCGTTCACCTTTTCGACGCAATCGCCGATGAGCTCCACCACCTGCGGCTTGGCGGCAAGGTCGGTGTAGCCCGAATACGGGATGCCGCGGCGCTCGGCCCAGTCGCCCACGGCCTGCATGTCGATGTTGATCATCGCGGTGGCCTCGGCGCGCGCGTGGCCGAAGGCCACCGCTTCCTGGATGTAGGGGAAGAACTTGAGCTTGTTCTCGAGGTACTTCGGGGCGAACAGCGTGCCGTCGGAAAGCTTCCCCACGTCCTTGGCGCGATCGATGATCTTCAGGTGCCCGGCCGGGTCGAAGTATCCGGCGTCCCCGGTGTGGAACCAGCCTTCCGCATCCTTGGCCTCGCGCGTGGCGACGTCGTTCTTGTAGTAGGCGCGAAACAGGCCCGGGCAGCGCAAAACGATCTCGCCGCTGTCGAGCACGCGCACCTCCACGCCCTTCATCGGCGGCCCGACCGTGTCGGGCTTCACCTCGCCGTTGGGCTGCACGCACACCATGACGGAAGTCTCGGTCGAGCCATAGAGCTGCTTGAGGTTGATGCCCAGCGAGCGGTAGAAGACGAAGAGATCGGGCCCGATCGCCTCTCCGGCGGTGTAGGCCACCCGCACGCGCGACATGCCGAGCGAATTCTTCAGCGGGCCGTAGACGAGAAGGTCTCCGAGGCGGTATTTCAATTCGTCGGCGATGCCGACCTTCTGGCCGTCGAGGAGCTTCGACCCCACGCGTCGCGCAAGGTCCATGAAGTAGTGGAACATGCGCCGCTTCACCCAGCTCGCGTCCTCCATGCGGATGGTGACCTGGGTGAGGAGCGCTTCGAGCACCCGGGGAGGGGCGAAGTAGTACGTCGGGCCGATCTCGCGCATGTCGGTGATGACGGTTTCGGCGGACTCGATGCAGTTCACGCGAAACCCGATGACCATGGGCTGCGCGTACGAAAAGACGTTCTGCCCCACCCAGGCCATGGGCAGGTAGGCGAGCACCTCGTCGTCGTCGCGCAACCCCTCGAGCTCGGCGTAGGCGCGGCTCGAGATGATGAGGTTGTCGTTGGAGAGCACCACGCCCTTGGGGTGTCCCGTGGTGCCCGAGGTGTACAGCATGATCGCGGTGTCGTCGCCCTTCCCCTTGGCGATCTCGCTTTCGAAGAATCCCGGATTCGCGCGCGCATGGACGCGCCCGGTCTCGCGCAGCTTCTCGTAGCCGGCGAGCCCGGCTTGCGAGTAGTGGCGCAGGCCCCGTGGGTCGTCGTACCAGATGTGCGTCAGCTTCGGACATTGCGGCAGGATCTCGAGGAGCTTGTCGGCCTGCTCCTGGTCCTCGACGATCGCGTAGGCGATCTCGGCGTTCTGGAAGACGTAGACCATTTCCTGCGCCACCGCGTCCTCGTAGAACGGGACCGGAATGGCGCCCAGCGCCTGGGCGGCGGTGAGGGTCCAGTACAGGCGCGGCCGGTTCGCGCCGATCACGGCGATGTGGTCGCCGCGCTTGAGCCCCGCCTGGGCAAGGCCGCAGGCGAGCCACTCGATCTCGTCGCGGACTTCGCCCCAGGTCCAGCTCTGCCAGATGCCGAGCGTTTTCTCGCGAATGGCCGGTCGATCGCCCCGCACGCGCGCGTGCAGCAACAGAAGCTTCGGGAACGTGTCCGGCGTTCCGGTCTCCACCGACATGGGAATCGTTCCTCCTCGGAAGGGCATCTTACCGCTTACCCCGGGGAGTGTAGGCGGGGAGTTATCGCCGGGGTGTCTTTTCGTTGACAATTCCCCCATGGACAGCCTTTCGGAGCTCCTCGCCGCCTCGCTCTGGACCCGCTCGATGTCCGCCGAGCAGCTCGCGCGCGTCGCGGCCGAGACTGCCGTGCGCGACTTTCCCGCCGGCAGCTTCGTGTGCCGCAAGGGCCAGAGCGTGGAGCACTGGATCGGCCTCATCGACGGGCTGGTGAAGATGACGAGCGTGAGCCCCGAGGGCAAGACCACGACCCTGACCGGGGTCACGAGCGGCGGCTGGTTCGGGGAGGGCTCGATCCTGCGGGATCGCACCCGCAAGTACGACATCGAGGTGATGCGCGCGAGCCGCGTAGCGCTGATGCCGCGCGCCACGTTCGAATGGCTCCTCGACACCGACATCGGCTTCAATCGCTTCCTCGTGATGCAGTTGAACGAGCGCCTGGCGCAGTTCATCGCGATGCTGGAGCACGAGCGCCTGCTCGAGCCCGATGCCCGCGTGGCGCGCTCGCTCGCCGCGCTCTTCAACCCCGTCCTCTATCCGGAACAGTCGACCGACATCCCGATCTCGCAGGAGGAGATCGGCTACCTGTCGGGCGTGTCGCGCCAGCGCGTGAACCAGGCCCTCCAGGTGCTCGAGAAGGCCGGCCTCCTCAAGGTCGAATACGGCCGCATCAAGGTCCTCGACCTCGACGGCCTGCGCGCCTTCAACTAACCAAAGCCATTGTCACGGAGAACACGTCTTTGATCAGGCCGCCATGGCGGGCCGGACGACGCCGTTGTCGACGGTGATCGCTCCGGCGCGCGCGAGGTCGCGCTGGTCGAACTGCGCCATCCACACGCTCTGCGGCGTCCAGGGCTGCACGTGCTTCACCTCGCCCGCGGGAATCGTGATGCGGCAGCCGTAGGCGTTCGCGATCGCCGCGTTGCCGCCCATGGGGTCGGAATGGCAATGCGTGTTGACGAGGCGCTCGAGCGGCTGGAGATCGAGGCCCTCGGAGCCGGCGAGAAGCTCGAGAGTGCGCTCGCGATGGGTGCAATGGCCGGAGTCGACCAGCACGTTGTCGCCGGGCGAGCGCATCACGATCTGATTGCAATTCAGCCACCCGCGCACGACGACGCGCACGGAAGGCGGCAGGTTTGGAGCCATATAATTCGAGTCCGCATCTTATCCCGGCCGAGCGCTTGAAACTCCTCGAAGGCCTTCGCGTGGTCACGACCGCACTCAACCTGCCGGGCCCCGCGGCGTGCGCGCGGCTGCGCGACCTGGGCGCCACCGTGGCGAAGATCGAACCCCCGGCGGGAGATCCGTTCGAGGCCTTCTGTCCCGCGTGGTATCGGCGTCTTCACGAGGGGCTCGAGGTCGCTCGCCTGGACCTGAAGAGCGAGACCGGGCAACGCGCGATGGCGCGGTTGCTGGAGCGCGCCGATCTCCTCGTC
>JBGOST010000332.1:0-3775 GCA_041476125.1 Usitatibacter sp.
ATTTCGGCGCGGCTCTTGAACAGCTCGCCCGCGAGGCTCTGCGTGCTGCCCACGTTGATCGTGCCGATGTTGAGCTTCCCCGGTTGCTCCCGGGCGAAGGAGAGCAGCTCGCGCAATGACCGGAACCGGGAGTCGCTGCGCGTGATGACTACCAGGTCGAAGAATCCGAGCGTGGAGATGGGCGCGAGGTCCTTCACCGTGTCGAAGGGCAGCGACTTGAACAGCCCCACGCTCACCGCATTGCCGTTGGACATGAGGAGCAACGTGTAGCCGTCGGGTTCGGCCTTCGTGACCGCCTGCGTGGCGATCACGCCGCCCGCGCTGGGACGGTTCTCGATGACCACCGGCTGCCCGAGCGACTCGCTCATCTTCTGCGCCACCGTGCGCACCGTGAAATCGGCGATGCCTCCGGCGCCGAAGGGCACGATGACCCGAATGGGTTTCGAGGGATAGGCGTCGGCGAACGCGGCCGGCACGTGCAGGCACGCGACGAGCAACGCGGCGATTCCCTGCCGTGCGAGGGCCCTGCTTTGTCGCTCTGATAAAATGCGCATTCCCCGGGCGGTTAGCTCAGCGGTAGAGCACTCCCCTCACACGGGAGGGGCCACTGGTTCGATCCCAGTACCGCCCACCAAAACAACTGGTGTCAGGGACGAGTTTTCTGCCCGCCGGAAAACTCGTCCCTGACACCAGTCGGAAGCCAGCCGTTGCACTCGCATTCGAGTGCTTCGCGCTCCGCCGGCTTCAGCTTCGCGCGCGCGACCGGCGACTGGATGAGGCAGGTGCCGTAGATGCCGCTCCAGAAGACTTTCGTCGCCGGCCCCAGGATCCACTCCACCCGCCCGCTCGGCTCGCGCACCGCCTTCCAGCCGCGCGTCGGCTGCAATTCCTTCGCCTTGCACGCCTTTTGGCTCACCCCGTACTTGTAGGGCAAGGCCATCGCGGCGAGGACCTGGTCGCCGAGAAACTGGGAATCGAGGAGGACGAGCTGCGCCTTCACCGGGGCATCGAGGTCCAGCTCCGCGGGCTTCTGGGGAGTTTGGGCAAGCGCGAATGCGACGGCGATGCACAGGGGATCCACGGCGTCATTCTACTGCCGCGGACGGCCGCGACATCTCACGACTCGATCAGGCGGTGCTTCATCGCGTAGTCACAGAGCAGGAGTGACGTTCAGGGGTAGAACATCAGCTCCGAGCACCCGATCTTCCACTGCGAGCCCTCCTTGCGCAGGAGGTACTGCGCGATCGCCGAGTGCATCGACCAGCGGAAATGAAACAGCACCAACGCCGCGTCTGCCTTCGCCGAATAGCCCGGCCTTGAAATCACGGCCAGGGTCTTGACCCGCTCGCCGCTCGAGCTCTTGTCCACGGCGTAACCGGCGCGACTGCCCGCCTCGTCCTTGGCGAGCAATCGCCACTTCGGCGACTTCGCCACCAGTGGGGCTGCGAGCTCCTTCGCCGGATTGCGCACGGCCACAGCCTCGTACAGATCGCGCGCGATCGGGCATTTCGCACTCTCGCGGCCGAGGGAGAAGTACCGGATCGTCTCCATCGTCCACGCAGAAGTCTCGCGTTCGATCAATACGACGCCGTCCCTGTGGAGCGACATCGTGTCCGTGCGCCGCACGAAGTCGCCGAGGGCCGCACGCACGAGCGACGCATCCGGTGACGGGGTGACCTCCTGGCCCAGCGAAGCCGCCGACGCGAAGCAGAGCGCCGCCGCGAAGGCGATCGATCTCACTGCAGGCGACGCACCCGCGGTGAGTTGTTGTCGCCCTCGATCTCGAGGAAGAAGGAGCCGAACGATCCGCGCCGGATCTTGACCTTGGGATTGGTGCGGTAGAGATGGCGCGTGCTGCCGTCGGAAATCTGCCAGATCTGTCCGTTGGCCAGCGTGAACACGGCATTCGGGTACCAGCCCTCGAAGTTGCCCGGAATGTGGCTCTCGATCGACGCCAGCTCCGCGGGATTGGCCCTCTGCTCGAGCCCGAACTGCGCGGGCGCCTGCGGCTGGGGGGCGCGAGGCTCGGCGGCGCGAGGCTCGGCGGCGCGCGGAGCCGGAGCCACCTTGCTTTCGCCCGCCGTCACCGGCAGTGCGTCGTAGCAGGCAAGGCGCGCCGTCGCATCGCGGATCGCGCGGCAACGCAGCAGCGCGGCGTCATCGGCGAGCGCCGGAATCGACGCCAGCAGCAGGACGAGGAAGAGTCTCTTCTTCATTTGCCCAGTTTTCTTTCGTATGCGAAGGTCGCGCCCACCGCGATGGCGATGGGAAGCAGGAATGCGGTGTATTGCGCCCACGTCGCCTTGAGCCATGTGCCCGAGTAGAACATCAGCCCGAGGGCGCTCACGCCCACCGCGATGAGGAGTGCGCGTCCGAGGAACTTGTTCACCGCGAACCACACCGCGGAATCCTCGAGAGCGCGCTGCGTCGGAAAGCCGTAGATCGGATTGGGAGGAACCAGCTTCAGCAACAGCGGCAACGCCGCGGCGGCGATCAATGCGCAGGCGATCAGCAGGAATACGGTGGTGAACATCGTCAGCTCCCGGATAGCTCGTCTTGAAGGAATTGCAGCACTGCGACCTCGTCGCGCCGCAACGCCGCGGCCCGCACGCCCCGGCGCACCGGCCGCTGCGAGTCGATGCCCGGAAGCGACACGGTCCTTCCGAGGAGATACGCGCTCAGCAGGGAAGGATGCACATAATACTTCCGGCACACGACGCGCGTGTTCCCGAGGCGCTCGGAGACCTTGTCGAGGGCGAGGATGATGTTGCGATCGGCCTCGCGGCGGCTCGCCGCGGGCCCCATCGCGTGCAACGCCATCGCCGCGTGCATCGTGCCGCCCCAGGTGCGGAAATCCTTCGCGGTCACGTCGCGGCCGGTGATCTCGCGCAGGTGCGCGTTCACGTCGTCCGATGCCACCGCCTGGCGCTTGCCGGCGGAATCGAGATACTGGAACAGCTCCTGCCCCGGCAGGTCCTGGCACCGCTGGATGATGCGCGCGAGCCGGCGATCGGTGAGCGCCACGTTGTGCTCGACCCCGCTCTTGCCGCGGAAAGTGAACCGCAGCGACGTGCCGCTTATCTGCACGTGGCGCCTGCGAAGCGTGGTGAGGCCGAAGGAACGGTTCTCCCGGGCGTATTCGTCGTTGCCCACGCGAATGAGCGTCTTGTCGAGCAGGCGTATCACCGTCGCCAGGAGCTGGTTGCGCGTGAGGTCGGCGGCGCGCAAGTCGCGCTCCACGCGCTCGCGAAGGCGGGGAAGGATCTCGCTGAATTCGAGCATGTGGCGAAACTTCGAGCGGTCGCGCGCCTCGCGGTACGACGAGTGATAGCGATACTGCTTTCGTCCGCGCGCATCCCGCGCGGTCGCCTGGATATGGCCGTTGGGGTCGGGACAGATCCACACGTCGGTCCACGCCGGCGGAATCGCCAGCGCATTGAGCCGCTTGCGCTTGTCGGGATCGCGAATGCGCGCTCCATTGGGCGCGAAGTAGACCCAGCCGCCTCCGGCGCGCCGCCGCGTGATGCCCGCGAAACCATCCGACACGTAGGTGAGCCCGGCGCGCGTGGCGGCCTTGCGATGCTCGAGCACCCGCTGCGACGCCGATTTGATCATGTCGATCCCGTCACTCCTTCTCTCGCGCGATCACCATATCCACCACATCATAGAAGAAGTTCGACTACGGCTGCCCTACTCCGGTTGCTGCGGATAGTCGTAGCGAATGAATCCGGTGTAGCGCGCGAGCTTGTCGTAGAGCGCGCGCGCCGTGGCGTTG
>JBGOST010000333.1:0-3767 GCA_041476125.1 Usitatibacter sp.
ACCACCGCGCGCGCATGAACAGCCTCGCCGCCAAGGGCCAGTGGAACGGCAACCTGGAAAAAGCGGCGGCGTAGCGCGGTGAAGCCGCTGTTCGAATCGTCGCTGAAGAGCCTTCCCCTCGTGGGAAGGGGGAAGGTGCGTGACATCTACGCGGTGGGCGACGACAAGCTGCTCATCGTCACCACGGACCGGCTGTCGGCCTACGACGTGATCCTGCCCACGCCCGTTCCGGAAAAAGGCCGGGTGCTCACCGAGCTCGCGAACTTCTGGTTCGAGCGGCTGAAGGCGATCGTGCCGAATCACCTGACCGGCATCGACCCCGAAACCGTGGTGGCCGCGAGCGAGCGCGAGCAGGTGCGGGGACGGGCCATCGTCGTGAAGCGCATGACCCCGCTGCCGGTCGAGGCTGTCGTGCGCGGCTACCTCGAAGGTTCGGGCTGGAAGGAATACGAGCAGTCCGGCACCGTTTGCGGGATCGCGTTGCCGCGCGGATTGAAGCGCGCCTCGAAGCTGCCGCATCCCATCTTCACGCCCGCGACCAAGGCCGAGGCCGGGCACCACGACGAGAACATCCCGTTCGGCGACCTGGCGCGGATGATCGGCGAGCCGCGCGCGCGCGAAGTGCGCGAAACCGCGATCGCCCTCTACCAGGCGGCCGCCGAGTACGCGCTCGCCAAGGGAATCATCATCGCCGACACCAAGTTCGAGTTCGGCGTGGACCCCGCCGGCCGGATGCACCTGATCGACGAGGCGCTCACGCCGGATTCGTCGCGCTTCTGGCCGCTCGCCACGTGGAAGGAAGGCGCCAGCCCGGAGAGCTTCGACAAGCAGTACGTGCGCAACTGGCTCGATTCCATCGGCTTCGACCGCAAGCCCCCCGCGCCGCCGATGCCGCCCGACGTCGCGCAACGCACCTCGGAAAAATACCAGGAAGCGCTGCAGCGCTTGACGCTCTGAGCATGGGTCAAGGCCTGGATCCGCGCGCCCTCACCCGCGAGCTCCTCGCGTTCAACACCATCAATCCGCCTGGAATGGAGCGCGCATGCGCGCGGCACCTGGGCGCGCTCCTCGAGGGCGCCGGATTCCGCGTCGGGTACCACGAGTTCGCCGAGGCGCGCACCAGCCTGATCGCGCAGATCGGCGGCGGCGCGAAGAAGCCGCCCATCTGCTTCACCGGGCACATCGACACGGTGCCGCTCGGCGCGGCGCACTGGAGCCACGACGCCTTCGCCGGCGAGACCGACGGGGACCGCATGTACGGGCGCGGCTCCACCGACATGAAGAGCGGTGTGGCCGCGTTCATCGCGGCCGCCGTCGAGCTGGCGCCGCGGCTGGCGAGCACGCCGGGGCTCGCGATCGTCATCACCGCCGGCGAGGAGATCGGCTGCGAAGGCGCGCGCTTCCTCGCCGACAGCGGGCTGCTCGATCGCGCCGGGGCGATCGTGGTCGCCGAGCCCACCGCCAACTATCCCTACATCGGCCACAAGGGGCTCGCGTGGTTCGAGATCGAGACCACGGGCGTCACCGCGCACGGCTCGATGCCCGAATTCGGCGACAACGCCATCGTCAAGATGGCGCGCGTGATCGAGGACCTCGAAGGCTTCCGCTTTCCGATCGAGTCCCACGCCGTGATGGGGCGTCCCACGCTCAACGTGGGCACCATCCGCGGCGGCCTCAACACCAATTCCGTTCCCGACGAGGCGCGCATCACGGTCGACACGCGCACCGTCCCGGGAATCGACCACGCCCACCTCTGCCACTCGCTCGAGTCGCTGCTGGCGCCGCGCGCGGCGCGCGTGCGCAAGATCGTCGACACCGCCTCGCTCTATACCGACCCGTCGAACGAATGGGTGCAGGAAGTTTTCGAGATCTGCGCGCCTTTCCTCGACGCCCGTCCCACGCCGAGGACGATCACCTTCTCGACCGACGGCGCGGACCTGAAGCGCGGCTTCGGCGGCGTGCCTGCGGTGATCCTCGGCCCCGGCGAGCCCAAGCTCGCCCACCAGACCGACGAGTGGTGCTCGCTGCATAGCAACGAGCAATCGGTCGAGCTCTTCCGCGACATCATGCGAAAGTGGTGCGCGATCTAGATCGAAAATGCCAGCTTCACCGCCAGCAATAGCAGGAACAGCACGAACAGTTTCTTCAGCGCGTTCACGGGCAGTCGATGCGCGAGGCGCGCTCCGACGGGCGCGAGGAAGATGCTGGTGAGCGAGATGCCGATGAAGGCGGGGATGTAGACGTATCCCAGGCTCGCCGCAGGCAGCCCGGGCTCGTTCAATCCGGCGGCGACGAAGCCCAGGGCGCCGGCGATCGCCACGACGAGGCTCACCGCCGCCGAGGTCCCGATCGCGTGATGGAAGCTCACGCTGCAATACATCATGAAGGGCACGGAGAGCATCGCGCCGCCGACGCCCGCGAGGCTCGAGAGCCCCCCAATCCCCGCGCCCACCGCGAAGAGTCCCGCGACCCCCGGTATGGCATGACCCGACTTCGGCTTCAAGCCGAACAGGATCTGGAAGGCGACGTACGCCATGAAGCAAAGGAAGAACACCTTGAGGAACTGCACCGGGAGCGCACGCGCGATCGCGCCCGCGGCAAGCCCCGCGACGGCGATTCCCGGTGCCAGGCCCTTCACGATGTCCCAGCGAACCGCGCCGTGACGCTGGTGCGCCCGCGTGGATGACGCCGTGGCGAGCACCATCGCCGCGAGAGAGGTGCCGAGCGAAAGATGCAGGACCTGCTCGGGTGAGAAACCGAACGCGACGAACGTGAGGCCCAGGATCGGGACGATCATCGAGCCGCCGCCGATGCCGAGCAGGCCCGAGAAGAAACCGACGAACACGCCGAGGACGGCGTACGTGATCCAGGGAACGAGGTCGGCGGACAGGCTCAGGACTTGAGCAGCTTCAGCACCGCGCGCCACTCGGCCGGCGTGACCGGCGTGATGGAGAGTCGATTGCCGCGCTTCAAGGTCACCATGTTCGCGAGCGCCGCGTAGGTGCGCATCTCGTCCAGCGGCATCACGCGCGTCTTCTTCACGAACTTCACGTCGACCAGCGACCAGCGCGGCGCTTCGCGCTTGGACTTCGCGTCGAAGTACTCGCTCTTGCGGTCGAACTGCGTCTCATCAGGCCGCGGCTTGCTCGCCACGCTCGCGATTCCCGCGATGCCGGGCACTTCGCAGCTCGAGTGGTAGAAGAGCACCCCGTCGCCCACCTTCATGTGGTCGCGCATGTAGTTGCGCGCCTGGTAGTTGCGCACGCCGAACCACGCGGAGGTTTTCCCGGGCGCCGCGGCGAGGTCGTCGATCGAGAACTCGTCGGGCTCGGATTTCATCAACCAGAAAGCGATGACCCTCTCCCCAACCCTCTCCCAAGGGAGAGGGAGCAAACGTTTGACGGGTTTTCGCGAAGGAGACGCATCAGTTTGAAGATTTCCTGCGGTGTTCGTCCAGGCCGCACTCTTGAACCAAATGGTTCAAGGCGGTCACCCACCGAGCGCCGCAGGTACGTCCGCGTGGGACGCGCACAATAGCGCTCTTGGCGAGCATCCAGAGCAACTTATCGGTTCAGAAGATGTAAGCCTGGACGAACACCGCAGGAAACCTCAGAAGAGCTTCTCCTGGTCGGCGGCGAGCGCCGCCTCCACGGTCTCCTGCATTGCGGAGATTCTACGTCGAAACGCGGTTGCGTCAACTGCGTTCGCCGCGCCCGCGCCCTTGTTCGACACGAGCTCGTGCGCGATGTTGAGCGCCGCCATGATCG
>JBGOST010000334.1:0-3766 GCA_041476125.1 Usitatibacter sp.
ACCTGTACCTGGTGGTCGCGCTCTTGCTGGTGAGAAGCGCGCTGTCGCAGATGGATGTGCCCACGCGAAGCTCCTATGTCATGGCGATCGTGTCGCCTTCGGAGCGCCCGGCCGCGGCCAGCATCACCTCCGTGCCGCGCAGCCTCGCCTCGGCGCTGAGCCCGCTCATCTCCGGATGGATGCTCGGCGTTTCCTCGTTCGGCTGGCCGCTCTTCGCCGCGGGCGCCATCAAGATCGCCTACGACCTCCTGCTGCTTGCGATGTTCAGGAAGGTGCGCCCGCCCGAGGAGGACGACGTGCCGCCACGGCGTCGCTAGCGGATCCACCCCTTTTCGCGGTAGTAGCGTGCCGCACCCTCGTGCAGCGGCGCGGACAATCCGTTCTTCACCATGTCCTCGGGCTTCAAGTGGGCGAGCGCGGGGTGGAGCTTCTTGAACTCGTCGAAATTGTCGAATACCGCCTTGACGATTACGTAGGCGATGTCGGCGGGCAGGCGCGTGGAGCCGACGAGTGTCGCGAGCACGCCGTAGGTCCTCGTTTCCTGCGGGTTGTTCGGGTACAGCCCCGCGGGAATCGCGGCGTAGGCGTAGTAGGGCTTCCCGGCGACGAGCCTGTCGATGGCGGGCCCGGTGATCGAGACGAGCCGCGCGCCGCAGATTGCGGCGAGGTCGTGGATGGTCGCCGATGGGTGGCCCACCCCGTAGAAGAATCCGTCGATCCTGCCGTCGCATAGTGCGGGTCCCTGGTCATCGGCCTTGAGCTCGGATGCGACGGAGAAGTCGGCGAGCTTCCAGCCCATGGCATCGAGCAGCTCATCCATCGAGGCCCGGGTGCCCGATCCCTGGTTGCCGACATTGAATTTGCGGCCCCTGAGCTCGGCGAAAGAGCCGATGTTCGCTTGTTTGCGCGTCACCACCGTGAAGGGTTCGGCATGCAGGGACATCAGAGCGCGCAGGCCGCCGTAGGCTCCGCCTTCCGCGAACTGCCCCAGCCCTTTCGCGGCGTTGTACTGCGTGTCCGATTGCGCCACGCCGAGGTCGAGGTCCTCGGCGCGAATGGCGACGATGTTGAACACCGAGCCGCCGGTGGACTCCCCCGAACAGCGAATGCCGTGCTTCGCGCGGTCTTTGTTCACCATGCGGCAGATTGCACCGCCCACCGCGTAGTAGACGCCCGTCACGCCGCCGGTGCCGATGGTGACGAATTTATGTTGCGCGAATGTCCCGGGGGCGGCGAGGCCCGCCGCCAGCGCGAAGCACCACGCGAAGCGCTCGACCAAGTTCATTTGGCGTCGGGCTCGATATCCAGGGGAAGGAGGAGGCGCGCGACCATGTTGTAGGTCGCGATCGCGGCGGTGAGCTCGACGATTTCGGTGGGAGTGAAGCGCCGCCGCACTTCCTCGAAAAGCGCATCGGGAACCTTGACGGTGCGCGTCACGGCGCCGGCGTAGCGCATCGCGAGCCGCTCGTCTTCGCTGAACTGCGCGTCCTGCATCGCGCGATCGGGATCCTCGAGGCGAGGGCGCAAATCGTCCCGCCCGCCGGCCTTCACGTATTCCGGCCAATGGTGCGTGAATTCATATTCCGCGCCGGTGATTCTCGCCACCGTGCAGATGGCGAGCTCCTTCAATCGCGGCGAAACCGAGAGCTCGCGCCGCACCGCGCCCACGTACGCGTTCTACCCGCGCGCAAGCGGCTCGCTCCACAGGAGCGCCAAATCCAGGTTGATGAACTTGCCGCCGCGCCGTCTCAGGATCGCATCGAGGAGCGCGGGGTCGCGGGGTGCCGCATCGGATGTCCAGGGGGGAATGCGCACGTCGGGCTCCGCCGGAAAGGAGGAACAGCTTAGCAAAGCTGCTAAAATTCGCCCTTTCGCGCGTCACCTGGAGAGGTGGCAGAGTGGTCGATTGCGGCAGACTCGAAATCTGTTGTACGGCAACGTACCGGGGGTTCGAATCCCTCCCTCTCCGCCAGAACCGCCAACGAAGCCGATCCACTCAATGGGTCGGCTTTTTGGCTTTATGGATTACCCGCAAACCACCTCTGCATTGTTATTGGCCAGGCGCAGGCGCAACATCCAGTAGGCGCAATGCTCGGCGGCGCTGAATCAGCAGCAAACCGCTGCCATCGGCCGGCGCGCGCAAGGAGGCAGGATTGAAGTTTCCATCCTTCGGCATTGCCCTGCTGCTCCAGGCGGCGACCGCGTTCGCCGCGGCACCTGCCGAGCCCAAGGTCTACAAGATCACGCCGGAGCCGCTCGCCGGATTCGCGCACGTCAAGGGCGCCGCCTACCGGGCCACGACTGGGGAGCAGGGCACGCACTTTGTTCTCGGCAACCTGAACACGCGCCAGCCGGTGATTGTGAGCGTAATCGGCGTCGATCCGCGCGACCAGTTCTCGCTTGCCGTATTCAAGGACGGATGGAAAGAGCCCAAGCGCGAGGCGACGACGACTGGCGGTCAGCCCGCGGTCGCCAAGTTTCGAACCTACGAGCGGGCGCACATTCTGGTGAAATCGTCGGCCGGTGCGCGCGCCTTCGAGATCAGGGTCGCGGTCAGCGATGAAATCCCGCCACGTGCCAAAGCGGCGTTCATGCCGATGGACCAATACAAGCAGAAGCACCCGCTGGCGTGGTTCTCGTGGCGTTCGCCCATGGTCTGGGGCGGCATCGTGGCCGTGGTTCTGGTTGCGGGAGCTGCGTTCTTCTTTGTTCGCAGGCGGCGGGCTTCATGAGACTTCGTTCACGGTCACTCTTTGTTGTCTTGCTCGGCGCGGCGGCGGGTTCGTTTGCCCAGACTCCGGTACCCATTCGTTTCGGAGACTCCGAGGCTGCTGTATTCGACGACATCAAAGAGATCGAAACCTTTCACACGAACGCAATCCATGGGCGCAGCGGCGGGCCCCAATCCCCACCCGCGCGCAAGTCCGATACCAGCGGTAGCATCGCCAATGCGATCGGCAAGAACTCGACGATTGGCAAGGCGGCGAGCGAATTGAGCTCGATCAAGTCGGCCGGATCGACAAGCGCTGCCATTGGTGGTGCCATCAACTCGGCTTTTGGTTTCGCCGATCTGCTCGGAGATGCTTCGGCGGCCTCCAGCTTGCTCGATCAATTGACCGACGGGACCCTTGAACCGGACGTTGACGGCTACACAAGAGGAAGCCCGGACACCCCCACCTCGCTGTGCAGCGGCCGGGAAACCGGCAGCGCTGAGTGCGAAAAGTGCTTCGAGTCGGCCGCCGAAAATCTGACCGCAGCGCGTTACGACCTCGAAAAACTGCGCGTCGCCGGTCTTTCGACCAAGAACTATGTAACCACCAAGCTTGCCGTGGGCGACGGATTGTCCGGCGTGACCGGACTGGCTGCGCTGGAGTGGCAGCGACAGCGCAGCGGCATCAACAAGCAATTCGACAAGTTCAAAATCACCTACGACGGCAAGTACGAAGAGTTCATGAAAGGCCTGCAAAGAGCCATGGCACGCTTTGATTCCTGTGAATCGCAGTACGGCGTGCGCGACTGGTACAACCGTTTCGGCTTCCTGTATGTCCAGTTCATGGCGGACAAGTACAAGCGCAACTTCTGATCACGACCGGCCGCTAGCGACAGGACTTGACCGGCTTGCCGCTCGCGTCCGTTTGATATTCGATCTTCATCTTCGCCCAGGTGAAGCGCTCGCGGTCCGGAAGCCAGGTCCACGTCTGCCAGGTGCGGCAGCCGTTCTTGCTGATCTGAGCCACCGAGCGATAGTCGTCGAGGCCGTCGCCGT
>JBGOST010000335.1:0-3740 GCA_041476125.1 Usitatibacter sp.
AGCCCGTCGCCCCGCGGCCTGATTGGCGGCTGTGGACCGACTCGTACAACAACCTGGTCCAGGTGTTCAAGTACTAGGGGAGGAGCTGAGCGCGGCTGCGACACGCTCCGCGATGTACGAGGAGACGCGCTCGTTGGATTCGACGGTGACGCCCGCGATGTGAGGCGTGAGGAGAAGCCTCGGCACGCCCGCGAGCGGCGAGCCCTTCGGCAAGGGCTCGTTCTCGAAGACGTCGAGCGCCGCACTGCCCAGGCGTCCCTCGTGCAGCATCGCGGCAAGCGCGGCCTCGTCGACGAGGCCACCGCGGGCGGTGTTGATGAGGACGGCGTCGCGCTTCATGCGCGAGAGGCGAGCGCGGTCGAGAAGCCCGCGGGTCGCCGGCGTGAGGGGAACGTGCAGCGACACCACGTCGCTTTCCGATAGCAGGGCATCGAGGCTGCGCGGAGGCCCCTCCACGTTCCGCCACGCTTCGGCGTCGGGCGGCAGCAGCGAATCGTGCGCGATGACGCGCATGCCGATTGCGGCGGCCTTGCGCGCGGTGAGGCAGCCGATGCTGCCCAGCCCGATGATCCCCATCACCTTCCCCGCCGCCTCGCGCCCCTGCGAGAGCATGAGGCGCGGCCAGGTCCCCGCTTCCACCGCGCGCGTCGAGAAGAAGGCGCCGCGAAGTCCGCCGAGCGCCGCGGTGATCACGTACTCGGCGACCGACTCGGCATTGGCGCCGCTCGCAGGGATGACCTCGATGCGGCGTGCCGTGCAGGCCGCGAGATCGATGTTGTCCACGCCCGCGCCGAGGCGGCCGACTACCCTCAGGTGGGCCGCCGCGTCGAGGAGGCGCCCGCGCACCTGGGTGCGATTGCGCACGATCCACGCGTCGGCAAACGCCAACGCCGCTTCCAGCGCCGCGGCATCATCGACGAGCTTGGGCCGATAGTCGACCTCGAAGCGCGCCGCGAGCCGCGCCACCGCCGGCGCGTCCATGAACTCGCTGATGACGATGCGGCTCGTCACTCGATGACGCCCAGCTTGCCGCTGTGCGAGCCCATGTACCAGAGCCTGCCGTCGGCGCCGATGATCATCTTGCGAATGCCGGTGTTGGCGCCGGGCAATTTGACGACCTGCATCTTGTCGGTGACGGGATCGAGGCGCACCACGGTGTTTGCGCTGATCTCGTTCACCCAGGGAAACCCCGCGCCATCGACCGTCACCGCATACGCGCCGCCGCCGCCGCCCGCCGGAAGCGGATAGGACTTCACGATCTTCTGCGCGATAGGATCGAACTTGACCAGCTCGTTGGAGCCGTAGAACGCCCACCACAGAATGGATCCGTCGGGTGTCGCGGACACCCGTCGGGGCCCGCTCCCGCGTGGAAGCTCGATTTCGGTGATCTTTCCGCTCGCCGGATCGAGGCGGCCCATGCGGTTTCCCGAGAGCTGGCAGAACCATACCGCGCCGTCCTTCGAGAGCGCGAGCCCGTAGGGGCCGCCGCGCGTCGGGTACTCGGTGATGACGCCGCTCTTCGGATCGAAGCGGCCGATGCGGCTCGCGCCCTGCTCGGTGAACCAGATGATGCCGTCGTTCGCCTGCACGAGGGTGTGCGGACCGCCGTCGGTGGGCGCCTTGTATTCGGTGACCTTGCCGCTCGCCGGGTCGAGCCTGCCGATCGTGCCGTTGCCGTTGCCGGTGTAGTAGACGATGCCCTGCTTGTCGACCAGCAGGCCATGGGGCTTCGCGCCGGACGGAAGCTCCCACTCGCGAAATCGCTGCGAGACCGGGTCGAAGCGCGCGATCTTGTCGGCCTGCATGACGGTGATGTAGAGGCTGCCGTCGGGCGCGAGCGCGGGGTCGCGCGCGAACTTGGGCGTGGGCACGCTCCACTCGGTCACCTTGCCCTTGACGACGGCAAGCGCGCCGGGAACGACGTTGTAGTTGGAGCCCCCCGCGAGGGCCGAGCCGGCGGCGGTGAGGGCGAGAGCGAGCGCGAATCGGTTCATGGCTTCTCCTTGCCGTTGCGTTTCGAGTGTATCGGTTGTTCGCGCTGCCGGCGCGCCAGGTAGGCGGTCACCTCCTCGCGATCGTGATACAGGTGCTTCATGCGCAGGTAGTAACCCGCCCCTCCGAGCTCCTCGTCGATGATCTCGCGGCAGCGCACGGTTTCTTCCCAGCGTTTCTTCATCGGCAGCTTCAGGTTGAAGATCGTCTCGCGGCACCATCCCGCGGCGATCCAGCGGGAGGCGATGCGCGCGATCTTCGACGGGCTTTCGACCATGTCGCAAACCATCCAGTCGGCCGGCTCCGCGGGGCGAAAGTGAAAGCCGTCGTCACGGCGATGCTTGACTTGCCCGGTCTCCAGCAGCCGCGGATCGATCGCTGCGTTGTCCACGGCGGTGACCATGAGCCCGCGCTGCACGAGCTGCCACGTCCAGCCGCCCGGCGACGCGCCAAGGTCCACCGCGGTCATTCCCGGCGCCAGTCGCTTGGCGCGTTCCTTCTCGTCGAGGAACTCGAGCAGCGCCTCGCCCAGCTTCAGCGCCGAGCGCGACGGCGATCCCGACGGCATGCGCAGCCGCACGATTCCCATCGGCCAACGCGAGCTGTTGCCGACGTCGCTCACGCCGACATGGCAGGCGCGGCCACCCACGAAGAATACGTGCAGCCGCTCGGCCGCCTTTGCGTCGTCGATCGCGATGCCCGCCTTCGCGAGCGCCTTCTCGAGGTGCGGCGTCAACGGCTTGGTGAGGGTGGAGAGCGATTTTCCGTCGTTCGTGTCAGGCATCTCGATCCAGAGCGCCGCGAAGCGCCGCCCGAGCTCTCGCGCGGCCGCGACGATGGGCGCCACGCGATCCGACACGGGCAGCGGCAGGAGCTCGCCCACGCGGACCATCTGGCGCGGGAAGACGAGGCGGCGAAACTCGAGGTTGCGCCCCAGCTGCGCGCCCATGTCGTCCTGGCGCGCGTGGAAAAGCGCGAAGCCGCTCTCGGGACGCGCCTTCACGAATCCTTCCACGCCCATCTGCGCGGCCGCGGCGCTGATCTCCTGCGCGCACTCCTTCTCGAAACCCGCGCGGCAATAGAGGAGGATTCGCGCGGCTCTCACGCCGGCCGCGCGTGGCCGAAGAGCTGGAAGAAATTGCGCGTGGTCGCGGCGGCGACCTCCTCCAGCGCGATGTCGCGCAGGGCGGCGATCTCCTCGGCGACGTGTTTCACGAACGCGGGCTGGTTCGACTTGCCGCGATGGGGGACGGGGGCGAGGTAAGGCGAATCGGTCTCGACGAGCATTCGCTCGAGCGGAACTCTCCTGGCGACCTCCTTCAGCTCCTTCGCGTTCTTGAAGGTGACGATGCCGGAGAAGGAGATGTGGAACCCGAGGGCCATCGCCGCCTCGGCGACCTCCCAGGTCTCCGTGAAGCAGTGCATCACGCCTCCGGCTTCCCCCGCCCCTTCCTCGCGCATCAGCCGGATCGTGTCGCCGGCGGCGGCGCGGGTATGGACCACCAGCGGCTTGCCGCAGGCGCGCGCGGCGCGGATATGGGTGCGGAAGCGCTCGCGCTGCCAATCGGTGTCGCCCTCGACGCGGAAATAGTCGAGGCCGGTCTCGCCGATCGCCACGACCTTGGGGTCGTCGGCCATGCCCACCAGCTCGTCCACCGTCACCTCGCGGCCATCGCGCCGCTCGTCCGGATGCACACCGGCGGAGCACCAGATGTTGGACTGCGAGCGCGCGAGCTCGCGCACCGCGG
>JBGOST010000336.1:0-3736 GCA_041476125.1 Usitatibacter sp.
AAGTTGTATAATTAACGGTTTACCGCGCTAGAGCCCTCATAGGGCGCCAGCACGGAAGTGCAGGGCCGACCAATCGCTGTCGGCACTCCGCAGCCCAGCGCGGGGCAATCCAAGAAAGGAACGCAAGATGAGTCTCGGTCTCGTCGGCCGCAAGGTCGGCATGATGCGCATCTTCAAGGACGACGGCACGTCCGTCCCCGTGACGGTGCTCGATTGCTCCGGCAATCGCGTCACCCAGATCAAGTCCGCCGACACCGATGGCTACGTCGCCATCCAGGTGGCATTCGGCAAGCGCCGCGCCACCCGCGTCACCAAGGCGATGGCCGGCCACTATTCGAGGGCGGGCGTGGAAGCGGGCAGCGTGCTGCGCGAATTCCGCGTCGCGCCCGCAGGCCTCGGCGACCTCAAGGTCGGCGCCGAGCTCAAGGTCGACATGTTCCAGCCCGGAATGAAGGTCGACGTCTCGGGAACGACCCACGGCAAGGGTTTCTCGGGCGTGATCAAGCGCCACCACTTTTCGTCCAACCGCGCCTCGCACGGCAACTCGCTCTCGCATAACAGCGCCGGCTCGATCGGCATGGCGCAGGACCCGGGTCGCGTATTCCCGGGCAAGCGCATGGCGGGCCACCTCGGCAACGTGAAGCGCACGGTGCAGCTGCTGGAAGTCGCGCGCGTGGACGCCGAGCGATCGCTGCTCATGGTGAAAGGCTCGATCCCCGGCGCCAAGAACGGCGCGGTGATCGTGCGTCCGAGCGTGAAGGCGAAGGCGCCCAAGCCGGCCGCTCCCAAAGGAGCCAAATAGATGAGCCCGAGCCAAGTTATCGAACTCAAGGTCATCAACGAGAAGGGCGAGGCGCTCGCCCCCGTGGCCGCCTCCGAGACGCTGTTCGGGCGCTCGTACAACGAGGCGCTGGTCCACCAGGTCGTGGTCGCCTACGGCGCCAACGGCCGCCAGGGGACGCGCCAGCAGAAAACGCGCAGCGAAGTGCGCCACTCCACCAAGAAGCCGTGGCGCCAGAAGGGCACGGGGCGCGCGCGCGCCGGCATGACGTCCAGCCCGCTGTGGCGCGGCGGCGGCCGGATCTTCCCCAACAAGCCCGACGAGAACTTCACGCAGAAGTTGAACCGCAAGATGTATCGCGCCGGCATGGCCTCGATCCTCTCGCAGCTGGTGCGCGAAGACCGCCTCTCGGTGATCGAGGCTTTCTCGATCGACCAGCCGAAGACCAAGGTCCTGGCCGGCAAGCTGCGCGACCTGGGGATGAGCGACGTGCTGATCCTCACCGACAAGCTCGACGACAACCTCTATCTTTCCGCGCGCAACCTGCCGAACGTGCTGATTCTCGAGGCGCGCCACGCCGATCCCGTGAGCCTGATGCGTTTCGAGAAGGTGCTCGTCACCAAGGCCGCGGTGAAGCATCTCGAGGAGGCCCTGGCATGAACCAAGAACGCCTGATGAAAGTCATCGTGGCGCCGGTGATCTCGGAGAAGGCCACCCTCGTGGGCGAGTTGCACCGCCAGGTCGTCTTCGAGGTGCTGCCCGACGCGACCAAGGCCGAGATCAAGGCCGCCGTGGAGCTGCTCTTCAAGGACCAGAAGGTCGAGGTCGCGACGGTGAACGTCGTGAACGTGAAGGGCAAGGAGAAGCGCCACGGGCGCTTCATCGGCCGGCGCAAGGGCGTGAAGAAGGCCTACGTGAGCCTCAAGGGCGACGGCGACATCAACTTCGTGGAAGGAGTGGCCTAACCATGGCGCTCGTCAAGACGAAACCCACTTCGGCCGGCCGCCGGTCGATGGTGAAAGTGGTCAACGCGGACCTGCACAAGGGCCAGCCCTACGCGCCGCTCGTGGAGGCGCTCGCCAAGCGCGCGGGACGCAACTCCATGGGCAACATCACCACGCGACATCAGGGCGGGGGCCACAAGCACCACTACCGCATCATCGACTTCCGTCGCGACAAGGATGGCATTCCCGCCAAGGTGGAACGGCTCGAATACGACCCGAACCGCAGCGCCAATATCGCGCTGCTCATCTACGCCGACGGCGAGCGCCGCTACATGATCGCGCCCAAGGGCATCGCGGTCGGGCAGAAGATCGAGAGCGGCGCCGAGGCCCCGATCAAGTCCGGAAACGCGCTGCCGCTGCGCAACATCCCGGTCGGCACCACGGTGCATTGCGTCGAGATGCTGCCCGGCAAGGGCGCGCAGATCGCGCGCGCCGCGGGCGCCGGCGTGCAGCTGCTTGCACGCGAAGGCGAATATGCCCAGCTTCGCATGCGCTCGGGCGAGATTCGCCGTGTGCACGTGAACTGCCGCGCCACGATCGGGGAAGTCGGCAACGAGGAGCACAACCTGCGCGTGATCGGCAAGGCGGGCGCCAACCGCTGGAGGGGCATCCGCCCGACGGTGCGTGGCGAGACCATGAACCCGGTCGACCACCCGCTGGGGGGCCGCACGCGCGGCAACCGGCACCCGGTGTCGCCGTGGGGCCAGCCCGCCAAGGGCAAGAAGACTCGCAGCAACAAGCGCACGCAGACGATGATCGTGCGCAGCCGCCACAAGAAGGCCTAAGGGGTAAGCGATGGCACGTTCAATCAAGAAAGGCCCGTTCGTTGACGGGCACCTCATGCGCAAAGTGGAGGCGGCCTCCGCCGCCAAGGACAAGCGCCCGATCAAGACCTGGTCGCGCCGCTCCACCATCCTTCCGGACTTCGTCGGGCTCACGATCGCAGTGCACAACGGCAAGCAGCACATCCCGGTGTACGTGTCCGAGAACATGGTCGGCCACAAGCTGGGCGAATTCGCCCTGACGCGCACCTTCAAGGGCCACTCGGCCGACAAGAAGGTGGTCGCGCCCACCTCCTCGGCCCCGGTTTCGGCACCGGGCGCGGCCCCGGCCTCGGCGCCGCCGGCGAAGAAGTAAGGAGACCGTGATGCAAGTACAAGCGAAACTCTACGGCGTGAGGCTCTCGGCCCAGAAGGGCCGCCTCGTCGCCGACCTCGTGCGCGGCCAGCCCATCGGCAACGCGCTCAACATCCTCTCCTTCACGCCGAAGAAGGGCGCCAAGATCATCAAGAAGGTCCTCGAGAGCGCGATCGCCAACGCCGAGCACAACAACGGCGCCGACATCGACGAGCTGAAGATCACCGAGATCTGCGTGGAAAAGGGCCCGGTGCTCAAGCGCTTCCAGGCGCGCGCCAAGGGCCGCGGCAACCGCATCGTCAAACCCACCTGCCACGTGTTCCTCACCGTCGGCGACGGGAAAAAGGACTAGCCATGGGACAGAAGATCAATCCGATCGGATTCCGCCTCTCGGTCAACCGCAACTGGGCCTCGAAGTGGTTCGCGAACACCAAGAATTTCCCGGGGATGCTGCTCGAGGACGTGAAGGTTCGCGAATACCTGAAGAAGAAGCTTTCCCATGCCGCCGTCGGCAAAGTCGTGATCGAGCGCCCATCGAAGAACGCGCGCATCACCATCTACTCGGCGCGTCCCGGGGTCGTGATCGGCAAGAAGGGCGAGGACATCGAAGGCCTGAGGAGCGCGCTGCAGAAACTCATGGGCGTGCCGGTCCACGTGAACATCGAGGAGATCCGCAAGCCCGAATTGGATGCTCAGCTCATCGCCGATTCGATCACCGGCCAGCTCGAGAAGCGCGTGATGTTCCGCCGCGCCATGAAACGCGCGATGCAGAACGCGATGCGCCTGGGCGCCCAGGGCATCAAGATCACGAGCG
>JBGOST010000337.1:0-3711 GCA_041476125.1 Usitatibacter sp.
GAACAGGAAGATGCGCGTGTGCTCGAGGAACCGGCCGATGATCGAGCGCACGCGGATGTTTTCCGACAGTCCCGCGACCCCCGGCCGCAGCGCGCACACGCCCCTAATCACCAAATCGATCTTCACCCCCGCCGCCGAGGCCTTGTAGAGCGCCTCGATCACTATTGGCTCGAGCAGCGCGTTCATCTTCGCCACAATGCGCGCGGGCTTGCCGGACTTGGCGATGCGCGTCTCGTTGTCGATCGCCTCGAGGATCTTCTGGTGCAGCGTGAACGGCGCCTGCCAGACGTGCTTCAGCTTCCCGACCTTGCCCAGCCCGGTGAGCTGCTGGAAGACCTCGTTCACGTCGGCGGTGATCTGCTCGCGGCAAGTGAGAAGGTCGAAGTCCGTGTACAGGCGCGCGGTGCGCGGGTGGTAATTGCCCGTGCCCAGGTGCGCGTAGCGCACGAGCTGGCCGTCCTCGCGCCGCACCACGAGCGCCATCTTGGCGTGCGTCTTGTGCCCGACCACGCCGTACACCACGTGGGCCCCGACTTCCTCCAGGCGCGCCGCCCAGTTGATGTTGGCCTCCTCGTCGAAGCGCGCCATCAGCTCGACCACGACGGTGACTTCCTTTCCGGCGCGCGCGGCGTCGATCAGCGTCTGCATGATCACCGAGTCGGTGCCGGTGCGATACACGGTCTGCTTGATCGCGACCACCTGCGGGTCGCGCGCCGCCTGGCGGATGAACTCGATCACCGGCGTGAAGGACTGGAACGGGCGGTGCAGGAGCACGTCGCCCTTGCTGATGGTCTCGAAGAGATCGCGGCCCTTGGCGAGCGCCTTGGGAAGCCCCGGGTCGAAGGGCGCGAACTCCAGGTCGGGGCGGTTCACCTCCTCGGGGATGCTCATCAGCCGCACCAGGTTCACGGGGCCCGCCACTGCGTAAAGGTCGTCCGCGTCGAGGCCGAACTGCGACAGCAGGAAACGCATCATCGCTTGCGACATGTTGTCGGCGACCTCGAGGCGCACCGCGTCGCCGAAGTGCCGCTGCGGCAGCTCGCCCTGCAGCGCCTTGCGCAGGTCCTTCACCTCCTCCTCCTCGACGAAGAGGTCGGAGTTGCGCGTCACGCGGAACTGGTAGCAGCCGAGCACGTTCATGCCGGCGAAAAGCTCGCCCACGTGCGCGTGCAGGATGGAGGTGAGGAAGATGAAGTCGTTGGGCCCCGGCGCCACGCCCTTCGGCAAGCGGATCACCCGGGGCAGCACGCGCGGGGCCTGCACGATCGCCGCGCGCGAATCCCTCCCGAACGCGTCGCGGCCTTCGAGCTCGACCGCGAAGTTCAGGCTCTTGTTGAACACGCGCGGGAACGGATGCGACGGGTCGAGGCCGATCGGAGTCAGCAGCGGCATCATCTCGCGGAAGAAGTAGTCGCGAATCCATTGCTGCTGCGCCGCGGTCCACGAGTTGCGGCGCACGAAGCGGATCTTCTCCTTGGCGAGCGCCGGCAGGATGTCCTCGTTGAGCAGGCGGTACTGGCGCTCGACGATGCCCTGCGCGCGCGCCGCGACCTGGCGGAAAACTTCCAGCGGCTTCATGCCGTCGGGGCCCGCCGCGGCCGCACCCATCTTGATCTGCTCCTTCAAGCCGGAGACCCGGATCTCGAAGAACTCGTCCAGGTTCGAGGACACGATGCAGAGGAACTTCAGCCGCTCGAGCAGCGGCACCTTGCGATCGTCGGCCTGGGCGAGCACGCGGCGGTTGAATTCCAGCGTCTGCAGCTCGCGGTTGAGGAAATGCTCGCGGGAGAGCGACACGCCCTTGGGTTCGGGTTTGGATTTTTTGCCCATGAGGAGCGTAGCGGCGCTTCATGACCGTCGTGTGACAAAAGCGAGTGCCATACTTCGCTCTAGCTCGACGGATTGTTATCGCAAGGATTAACGCGACGGTTTCTTATCGCAGGGATTAGATGGAATATACCACCCTCGGCGCGGTCGACCTGGGCTCCAACAGCTTCCACCTGGCGGTTTCGCGCGTGGTCGACGACCAGCTCTACCCGATGGATGCGCTCAAGGAGACCGTGCGCCTGGGCAGCGGCCTCACCGGGGAAAAGCAGCTCGACGCGCAGACCCAGGAGCGCGCGCTTGCCGCACTGAAGGGCTTTTCGGAGCGCCTCGCCGGAATGCCGCGCCAGGCGGTGCGGGCGGTGGGAACCAACGCGCTTCGGGTCGCCAAGAATGCCGCGGCGTTCCTGCGCAAGGCGGAGAGCACGCTGGGCTTCCCGATCGAGATCATCTCGGGACGCGAGGAAGCGCGCCTCATCTACCTCGGCGTCGTGCACTCGCTGCCGCTTTCGAACAACAACCGCCTCGTGATCGACATCGGCGGCGGGTCGACCGAATTCATCATCGGCAACAAGCTGCGTCCCAAGGCGATGGAAAGCCTCTACATGGGGTGCGTGAGCTACACCGAGCGCTTCTTTCCCGAAGGGCGCATCGAGAAGAAGGCGTTGAAGCGCGCCGAGCTCGCCGCGCGCGAGCAGGTGCAGGCGATCGCCGCGAGATTCGAAAAAACCGGCTGGCGTGAAGTCGTGGGCTCGTCGGGAACGGCGCGCTCCATCGCCGAGATCCTGCACCAGAACGGGCAGGTCGAGAGCGGCATCACCGCCGCGGGGCTCGCCTGGCTGCGCGAAGAGCTCCTCGCAGCGGGCGAGCTGCGCAAGCTTTCGCTCGAGGGCCTTCGCGAGGACCGCATTCCGGTGGTGGCCGGAGGGGTCGCCGTCATGTCGGGCGTCTTCGCCCAGCTGGACCTGACCGAGATGACGGTGGCGAGCGGGGCGCTGCGCGACGGCGTCCTCTGGGACCTGCTGGGGCGCGTGCACCATCGCGACATCCGCGAAGTCACCGTCGACCAGTTCGTGCGCCGCTACCACGTGGACCTGGCGCAATCGCACCGCGTGGGCACGCTCGCGCGCGCGTTCCTGCGCGGCCTCGACGAGGAAGGCCAGGACCTGCAGCCGGGGGCGCCGTTCCTCGATTGGGCGGCGCGCCTGTACGAGATCGGCATTTCGATCGCGCAGGGCGCGTATCACAAGCATTCGGCCTACATCCTCGCCAACGCCGACATGCCCGGCTTCTCGCGCCAGGAGCAGGGCTATCTTTCCAACCTGGTGCTCGCGCAGCGCGGCAAGCTCAGCAAGATGCGCGCCGCCTTCGACGACGACCCGAAGCTGGCGGCGCTCGCCCTGTGCCTGCGGCTCGCGGTCATCTTCCATCGCAGCCGCAGGACGCTCAAGCTTCCCCGGCTGAAGCTCTCGCGCAAGGGCAAGGGATGGCGCCTTGAGATCGATTCCGCCTGGCTCGCCGACCAGACCCTTATCGCCTTCGCCCTCGAGGGCGAGCGCGAGCAGTGGGACTCCGTCGGCCTCTCCTTCGAGATCGTCGAGACCTAGCGAAGACTACTGGGTCTCCACCATCTCGGTCTTCATGGCAGATGCGGGCGTGCCGTCCTTCCACGGCAGCGCCACGTCGTAGTCGCGCAGCAGGCAGTCGTCGGGCAGTGTCGCGATCGGCTTGAAATCGCGGTGCGCGATGTACTCGGGGCGCTTGAAGCGGCGGATGTGGTTGGAGACCGCGCACAGGCTCAGGTACACGCTCACCCGGTTCCAGGGCGACAGGTTGGACGACGAGGCATGCACCAGGCAGGAGTGGAACAGGATCATCGAGCCGGCC
>JBGOST010000338.1:0-3701 GCA_041476125.1 Usitatibacter sp.
CGGAGGCGGCGAAGGGCAAGGAGGCGGCGAAGCTCGCCGCGGCCGCGCAACCGCTCATCGCCAAGCATCCGCGCTCGTACTACGCCTCGGAAGCGGCGCTGGTGCTCGCCAGGTCGGCGTTCGACGCGGGCAACCTCGACGAGGCGCGCAAGCAGCTCGATTGGGTCGTGGGCAACGGCGTCGACGAGCATCGCGGCGTGGCGCGCATGCGCCTTGCGGCGGTGCTGATGGAGCAGAAGAAATACGACGAGGCGCTGAAGGCCCTCGACGGCAACAAGGACGAGGCGTTCGTGGCACTCGCCGCCGACCTGAGAGGCGACATCATGCTGGCGCAGGGCCGGCTCGACGAGGCGCGCGCGGCCTACAAGCTCGCCTCCGAGAAGGCGGGCCCGCGCAATCCGGTGAAGAGCATCGCCGACACCAAGCTGAACGCCCTGGGAGGCGCGCAATGAAGCCCCTGCGAATCGCGCTCGGCGCGTTGGTCCTCGGGCTCGCCGCCGCGGGCTGCAGCTCGTGGAACCCGCTCGTGGCGGTGGGAATCATGAGCGAGCCGGCGAACAAGCCCATGCCGCTGGCTCCCATCAACGCGACCGTGACCCCGCGCGCCGTGTGGACGGCGCGCGTGGGCAAGTCGCTCGGCTTCAACTTCCGGCCCGTAGTCGACGGCGGGCGGGTGTACGCCGCCGCGGGCGACGGCGGCATCACCATCCTGGAGGACGAGACCGGGCGCGTCGTGACGCGCATCGACACGAAGAAGCGCCTCTCCGGCGGGCTCGAGGTGGGCGACGGCAAGCTCATCGCCGGAACGCTCAAGGGAGAAGTCGTCGCGCTCGACACCACCGGCAAGACGCTCTGGACCACCTCGGTCGCGGGCGAAGTCATCGCGCCCGCGGCGGTCTCGCGCAAGGTGGCGGTCGTGCGCACGTCCGACGGACGCATTTTCGGGTTGTCCACCGACGACGGCAAGCGCAAGTGGGTGTTCCAGCGCGCCACTCCGGCGCTGCTCCTGCGCAGCGAGGCGGGCGTGCTCGCGATCGGCCAGGACGTGGTCGCGGGATATCCCAACGGCAAGCTCATCGCGCTCGACATCGAGGACGGCAAGCTCACGTGGGAAGTCGCGGTGACGCAGCCGCGCGGCGCCACGGAGCTCGAGCGCATCGCCGATGTCGCGGGGCTTCCGGTGATCGACGGGACGCAGGTGTGCGCCGCCGCCTTCCAGGGCAAGGTCGGGTGCTACGAGATCCAGTCGCGCAACCTCATCTGGGCGCGCGACATCTCCAGCTCGCGCGCGCTCGCGCGCGACTCGAAGAACATCTACTTGGTCGACGACACGGGCGCGGTGCATGCGCTCGACAAGACTTCGGGTGCCAGCCTCTGGAAGCAGGACAAGCTGCTCTATCGCCGCCTCACGGGCCCGGTCGTATTCGACGGGCGCATCCTGCTGGGCGACCTGCAGGGATTCATCCACGTGCTTTCCGCTGAAAACGGCGAGATCATCGGGCGCCTGGCCACCGACGGCACCGCGGTCGCCTCGATGGTGGCCACGCCTGCGGGGCTGATGGTGCAGACGGCAGGCGGCTCGGTGGTGATGGTGAGAATCTGAAACCGACTGTCGTCCTCGTCGGCCGCCCCAACGTCGGCAAGTCGACGCTCTTCAACCGGCTCACCCGCTCGCGCGACGCGCTGGTGGCCGACCTTCCCGGCCTCACGCGCGATCGCCACTACGGCCGGGGCCGCATGGGCGACAAGCCCTTCATCGTGGTCGACACCGGGGGCTTCGAGCCGGTTGCCAAGGAAGGCATCCTCTCGGAGATGGCGCGCCAGGCGCGCGAGGCCATCGCCGAGGCCGACGTGATCCTCTTCATCGTCGACGCTCGCGCCGGGCTGGCGCCGCAGGACAAGCGCATCGCGCAGATGCTGCGCGAGGCGAACTCCCCGGTGATGCTCGTGGTGAACAAGACCGAGGGCATGCGCGAGGAGGTGGTCACCGCGGAGTTCCACGAGCTCGCGATCGGCACGCCGCATGCGATCTCCGCGGAGCACGGCGAGGGCGTGCGGCAGCTCATCGAGGACGCGCTCGCCCAATTTCCCGTGCAGGGCGAAGAGGAAGAGGAGCCCGACCACCCGCGCGTGGCGATCATCGGGCGTCCCAACGTCGGCAAGTCCACGCTGGTGAACCGCCTGCTCGGCGAAGAGCGCGTCATCGCCTTCGGCGAGCCCGGCACCACGCGCGATGCGATCGAGGTCGAGCTCGACTGGGAAGGCAAGCGCTACACGCTGGTGGACACCGCCGGGATCCGCCGCAAGGGCAAGGTGTTCGAAGCGGTCGAGAAATTCTCGGTGGTGAAGACGCTCCAGGCGATCGAGCGGGCGCACGTCGTGATCCTGCTGGTCGATGCCGAGAGCGACATCGCAGAGCAGGACGCGCACATCGGCGGCTACATCCTCGAGGCCGGCCGATCCCTGGTGGTCGCGGTGAACAAGGTCGACGCGATCGACGCCGAGAAGCGCAAGGACGTGAAGAAGGACCTCGAGCGCAAGCTGCAATTCCTCGATTTCGCCGAGTTCGTCCCCATCTCCGCGCGCATGGGCACCGGCATCAAGGCGCTGCTGAAGGCGGTCGATACCGCGTTCGCCGCGGCGATGGCGAAGATCCCCACGCCCAAGCTCACTCGTGCCCTGCAGGCCGCGGTCGAGCAACAGCAACCGCCGCTCGCCGGGCGCTTCCGCCCGAAGATGCGCTACGCCCACCAGGGCGGCTCCAACCCCCCCATCGTGGTGATCCACGGCTCCGGCCTGGACGGGGTGAAGGAGCCGTACAAACGCTACCTCGAGAACAGCTTTCGCAAGACCTTCAAGCTCATGGGCACCCCCATGCGGATCGAATTGCGATCCTCCGTAAACCCCTTCGAGGGCAGGCATAAGCCCTTGACCGAAAAGCAGGACTCCATGCGCCGGCGGCGCAAGATCATCTCCAAGCGCCGCTACGGTTGAGGAACTTTGGGAGTGCCGCGGGGGTCGGTCCGTGTGATGGGTATAATTAGTGCTTCATCCTGGAAACCCGCAGACAAATAAGAGGGGTAGAACAATGAGCAACAAGGGCCAACTGCTACAAGACCCGTTCCTCAACACGTTGCGCAAGGAGCACGTTCCGGTCTCGATCTACCTGGTGAACGGCATCAAGCTCCAGGGCCAGATCGAATCCTTCGACCAATACGTCGTGCTTCTCAAGAACACCGTGACGCAGATGGTTTACAAGCACGCCATTTCGACGGTGGTCCCGGCGCGGCCGGTATCGGTCCCGCTTGAGCATCCGCAAGACGCCTGAGCGCCCCCGCGCCGTCCTCGTCAGCCTCGACATCGGCCGTGCATCGCGCACCGGTGAGCGGGCCGAGGAAGCCGCACGCCTTGTAGAGAGCGCGGGCTCGCAGGTGGTCGAGGTGATCCGCGGGCGCCGCGATCGTCCGGATGCCTCCACTTTCGCCGGCAAGGGCAAGGTCGAGGAGATCGGCCTGGCGCTCCTCGAGCACGACGCGGATATCCTGGTCTTCGACCGCCAGCTGTCTCCCGCGCAGGTGCGCAACCTCGAGCGCGCGCTGATCGAGAAGATTCCCGAGATCCGCGTCTTCGACCGCACCGACGTGATCCTCGACATCTTCGGGCAGCGCGCGAAGACCGCCGAGGGCAAGCTTCAGGTCGAG
>JBGOST010000339.1:0-3680 GCA_041476125.1 Usitatibacter sp.
CAACACCATCTTCATCGCGCACTACCAGGACATGGCGCGCGGGCATTTCATCGTGCGCCGGCTGGAGAAGATCCACGGCACCGAGCCGGTGCGCATCGCCTACGAAGACCTCTAGGGCAGGAAAAAGGAAAGAACATGCGCGCGTACGTGCTGGCGGAAATCGAGGTCACGAACCCCGACGGGTACAAGGGCTACACGTCGATGGTGGTGCCGACGATCGAGAAATACGGCGGGCGCTTCCTGACTCGCGGCGGGGCGGTCCACGCGCTCGAAGGCGACTGGCCCGCGCGCCGGCGCGTGATCATCGAGTTCCCGTCGCTCGAGGCGGCGTGGAAATGGTGGGACTCGCCGGAGTACCAGAAACCGAAGGCCTTGCGGCGCGCCAACAGCAACGGGCGCCTGCTGCTCCTCGAAGGCTTCGAGGGCTAGGCCTTCTTGTCGCGCCGCTCCCGGCCCTCGTTCTTCTCCTCGGTCTCGAGGTGGAAGCGATGCAGGACGCGGTGGATGAAAGGGGCGAAGGTGATGGCGGCGACGACGAGGACGGCGAACCCCGAGTAGAGGGCGTAGATCCCCGCGAAGATTTTTCCGGCGGCGGTCGCCGGGTTGTGAAGCGGGCCCATCCCCGAGAGGATCATCGCCGCATTCAGGAACGAATCGAGGCCGCCCAGCCCTTCGAGGAAGAAATAGCCGGACATCCCCACGACGAGCGAGATCGTCACGATGACGAAGCCGAAGGTCCCCGAGCGAATCAGGCGGCGCCGGAAGACGGCCGGGTCCGCAAGGGGCTCGTGGCGACGCTCGTAGCCGAACATCAGCCGATACTCGCCCAGTCGCGAGGCGGGATCAACACCTCCTGGAGCTTCGCCTCGGGTGAGCCGGGCGCGGGTTTCCACTCGTAGCGCCATTTCACCGTCGGCGGAAGCGACATGAGGATCGATTCGGCTCTCCCGCCCGATTGCAGTCCGAAGAGCGTGCCGCGATCCCACACCAGGTTGAATTCGGCGTAGCGCCCGCGCCGATACGCCTGGAAATCGCGCTCGCGCTCCCCGAAGGCGATCGCGCGGCGCCTCGCGATGATCGGCAGGTACGCGGGCAGGAACGCATCCCCCACCGCATGCATCACCGCGAAGCTCTTCTCGAAGCTCCCTTCGCTGAAGTCGTCGAAAAAGGTTCCGCCGATGCCGCGCGGCTCCGCGCGGTGCTTCAGGAAGAAATACTCGTCGCACGCCTTCTTGAAGCGCGCGTGCAGCCCCGGGAACGGCGCCAGCGCGTCGCGATTGGCGCGATGGAAATGCGCGCAGTCCTCCTCGAACGGGTAGTACGGCGTCAAGTCCATGCCGCCGCCGAACCACCACACGTCCCCGGCCGCGAAGAAGCGCACGTTCATGTGCACCGTGGGCACATACGGATTGAGGGGATGCAGCACCAGCGAGACGCCGATTGCTTCCCAGGGGCCTCCGGCGATCTGGGGCCGGTGCGCGCTCGCCGAAGGCGGGAGCTTGCTGCCCATGACATGGGAGAAGCCGACCCCCGCGCGCTCGAACACTTCGCCGCCTTCGAGGATCTGCGTAAGGCCGCCTCCGCCTTCGGCCCTCTTCCACTCGTCGCCGCGGAAGGGTACCGGGTCCAGCGCTTGCAGCGCGGCGACGATGCGCGCCTGCAGCTTGAGGAGGTAGCTCCTGACGGCCGGTATGTGCATCAGCGTCGATTGAAAGCGCGATGCCCGATGTCTTTGCGGTACTGCATTCCCTCGAAGCGGATCTTCTCGACGATCTCGTAGGCCCGCTCGGCGGCGATCTTCACCTTGTCGCCCAGCGCGGTGACGCAGAGCACGCGCCCGCCGTGGGTGAGCACCTTGCCGTTCTTCTCCACCGTGCCGGAATGGAAGACGTGAAAATCGTCCCCGTTCTTCGGCAGCCCGCGGATCTCGTCGCCCGCGCGCGGCGCCTCCGGGTAGCCCGCCGCCGCGAGGACCACGCCGAGGGCGGCGCGTCGATCCCACTCGGCCTCGACCTCATCGAGCGTGCCCGCGATGGCGTGCTCGACGAGAGCGAAGAAGTCGCTCTTCAGCCGCATGAACATCGGCTGCGTCTCGGGGTCGCCGAGGCGGCAATTGAACTCGACCACGCGCGGCGCGCCGTCGGCGCCGATCATGAGGCCGGCGTAGAGGAACCCGGTGTAGGGCACGCCCTCCGCCGCCATTCCCTTCACCGTGGGCGTGATGATCTCGTGCATCACGCGATGGTGCATCTCGGGCGTGACCACCGGCGCCGGCGAGTACGCCCCCATGCCCCCGGTATTCGGGCCGCGGTCGCCGTCGAAGATGCGCTTGTGGTCCTGGCTCGAGGCGAGCGGCAGGATGTTCTTGCCGTCGACCATGACGATGAAGCTCGCCTCCTCGCCGTCCATGAACTCCTCGATGACCACGCGGTGGCCGGCTTCGCCAAGCTTGTTGCCGCCCAGCATCATGTCGATCGCCTCGTGCGCCTCGGCCAGCGTCGTCGCGACCACCACGCCCTTGCCCGCGGCGAGGCCGTCGGCCTTGATGACGATCGGCGCGCCCTCGCGATTCACGTGGTTGTGCGCGGCCTTGGCGTCGGTGAAGGATGCGTGGCCTGCGGTGGGAATCGCGTGGCGGGCCATGAAGCGCTTGGCGAGCTCCTTGGACGCCTCGAGCTGCGCGGCGGCCCTGGTGGGCCCGAAGATGCGCAGGCCCTCGGCGCGAAACGCATCGACCGCCCCGGCAGCGAGGGGAGCCTCGGGGCCGACGACGGTCGCGTGGACGGCCTCGTTCTTCGCGAATTGCACCAGCTCGGGAATCGTTGTGACGGCGACGTTGAAGAGGCCGTCCTCGCGCGCGGTGCCGGCATTGCCCGGCGCCACGTACACGCGCGAGACCCTGGGCGATTGCGCCAGCCTCCACGCCATGGCGTGCTCGCGCCCGCCGGAGCCGATGACCAGGAGTTTCATGCGCCGCCTTACCCTCTCCCCAAACCGGGGACAGACCACTTGTTCCGCGGGATGGGACAAGTGGTCCGTCCCCGGTTCTTGTTTAGTGTCGGAAGTGTCGCATGCCCGTGAAAACCATCGCGATGCCGTGCGCGTCGGCGGCGGCGATCACTTCCGGGTCGCGGACGCTGCCGCCGGGCTGGATCACGGCGCGCGCGCCCGCCTCCGCGACGACGTCGAGGCCGTCGCGAAACGGAAAGAAGGCATCCGAGGCCACGACCGAGCCGCGCAGCGAGACGCCGGCGTTCTTCGCCTTGATCGCGGCGATGCGCGTGGAATCCACGCGGCTCATCTGGCCCGCGCCCACTCCCAGCGTCATGCCGCGGGAGCAAAAGACAATTGCGTTGGACTTGACGAACTTCGCCACGCGGAAGGCGAAGACGAGGTCGTTCATCTCCTCCCGGGTGGGATCGCGTTTGGTGACGATGCGCAGCTGTGCCACGTCGAAGTCGTCGGCAGTCTGCACCAGGAGCCCGCCTCCCACGCGCTTCATGTCGAGGCGGTTCAGCTCGCGCGCGACCTCGATCGCGAGGAGCCGCACGTTCTGCTTCGCGGCGAAGACCTTGAGCGCCTCGGGCGTGTACGCGGGGGCGATGACGACCTCGACGAATTGCCTGGCCACCGCCGCGGCGGTATCGCCGTCGACGGCGCGGTTGAAGGCGATGATTCCG
>JBGOST010000340.1:0-3675 GCA_041476125.1 Usitatibacter sp.
CGTGGCGGACTACGCGAGATTCGAATTCCATCTCGTGGCGCAGCGCCTGCAGAACTTCTGCTCCGAGGACCTGGGGGGCTTCTGGCTCGACATCCTCAAGGACCGGCTCTACACCAAGACCGTGTCCGGGCGCGCGCGCCGATCTGCGCAATCGGCGTTGCACGCCGTGACCGAGATGCTGCTGCGCCTGATGGCGCCGATCCTCTCCTTCACCGCCGAGGAAGCCTGGGCGGTCATGCACCCGGTGCCGCGCGGCGTGCCGCCGGACAGCGTCTTCCTGCACACGTGGAACGAGGTCCTGCCCAAGCAGGACGGGGAGAGCGAGCTGCTTGCGCGCTGGGGACGGCTGCGCGAAATCCGCGGCCAGGTCGCCAAGGAGCTCGAGGCGCTGCGCGCGGATGGCCGGATCGGCTCCTCCCTCCAGGCGGGCGTCAAGGTCCACGCCGCGCAGGCGAGCGACCTCGAGCTCCTCGAGAGCCTGGGAGACGACCTGAAGTACGTCTTCATCACTTCGAGCGCCGCTGCGGTACGCTCGCCAGGCGATGGCGCGCGCATCGAGGCGTTTCCCCTTTCCGAGAAGAAGTGCGAGCGCTGCTGGCACTACCGCGCCGACGTGGGCTCCGAGCCCAAGCATCCGACGATCTGCGCGCGCTGTGTCGCAACACTCGCGGGACGCGACGAGGCGCGCTCCCGTGCCTAGCGCCTTCGCGCGCCACTGGACGCGCTGGCTCGCGGTGAGCGCGGCGGTCATCGCCGCCGACCTCGCGACCAAGGCGTGGGTGAGCGCGGTCTTCACCTACGGGGAAGTGCGCAGGATCACGCCCTTCTTCAATCTCATCCTCACCCACAACGAGGGCGCGGCGTTCAGCTTCCTCGCCCATGCCGGAGGCTGGCAGCGCTGGTTCTTCGCGGCGATCGCCGTGGCGGTGAGCGCGGTGGTGGTCGTGATGCTCAAGCGCCAGCACGCCGAGCCCCGGCCCGCCTTTGCCCTCGCCCTGGTGCTCGGCGGGGCGCTGGGAAACCTGTGGGATCGCGTGACCCTGGGCTACGTGGTCGATTTCGTCCAGGTGCACGCCGCGGGCTATTATTGGCCGGCGTTCAACGTCGCCGATTCCGCCATCACCGTGGGCGTGGCGATCCTCATCTGGGATGGCCTGCGTCCCGCCGCGCGGGCGCCCGAGGTCCCGGAGAAGCGTTGAGCCGCCAAGGAAAAGCGCATGAGTGAAAACATCGAAGTGCTGCTGGCCAAGCCGCGCGGCTTCTGCGCCGGCGTGGATCGCGCCATCGCGATCGTCGAGCGGGCCCTCGAGCAGCACGGCGCTCCCATCTACGTGCGCCACGAGATCGTGCACAACAAGTTCGTCGTCGACGACCTGAAGGCGAAGGGCGCGGTGTTCGTCGAGGAGCTCTCCGAGGTTCCGCCGGGGGCGACCGTGATCTTCTCCGCGCACGGCGTGGCGCTCGAGGTGCGCCGCGAGGCCGAGGAGCGCGGCCTCAAGGTCTTCGACGCCACCTGCCCGCTCGTCACCAAGGTCCACGTCGAGGTGGCACGGATGCGCGAGCAGGGCCGCGAGGTCGTCATGATCGGCCACGAGGGCCACCCCGAGGCCGAAGGCACGATGGGGCAGTCCAACGACGGCATGTACCTCGTCGAGAGCGATGCCGATGTCGCGCGCCTGGAGGTGACCGACCCCGACAAGCTCGCCTACGTGACGCAGACCACGCTGTCCATCGACGATTGCGCGCGCCTGGTCGCGGCGCTGAAGGCGCGTTTTCCGAAGATCGTGGGTCCGAAGAAGGACGACATCTGCTACGCGACCCAGAACCGCCAGGACGCGGTGAAGATCATGGCGCCCGAGTGCGACGTCGTGATCGTCGTGGGCTCGCCCAACAGCTCCAACTCCAACCGCCTGCGCGAGGTCGCGCGCAACCTCGGGCGCGACGCCTACCTCGTCGACAGCGCCGAGGAGCTCAAGCCCGAGTGGATCGAGGGCAAGCATCGCATCGGCGTCACCGCGGGAGCCTCGGCGCCCGAAGTGCTGGTGCAGGAAGTGATCCTGCGGCTGCAGGCGCTCGGCGCGCGCCGCGTGCGCGAGCTCACCGGCATCGAGGAACACGTGACCTTCCCCCTGCCCAAGGGGATCACTGGTCTGGCTGCATAGGCGCGCGCCCGACCTCGCGGATCGGCGGGGTGAAGTCCACCTCGATCACCTTCACGCTCTTCACGCTGCGCCCGAGCTTGCGCCCCGGCTCCCAACGCACCCGCGAGAAGGTCTGCACGGCGAGGTCGCGAAGCGCGGTAGGTACCGCGGCGGTGGCCACCTCGACGCGATCCACCTCCCCCGAGCGGCCGATGAAGATGTTCAGCTTGAGCCTGCCGTAGTACGCGGCTCCCGCCGGGGACGACGGGAGGTCGAGGTCGACGCGGCGAAGCGGAAACGGCTTCGCGTCGAGCTCCGCGGCGGTGAAATAGCGCGGATCGAAATACCAGGCCACGGCGGCCACGGCAAATGCCGCGAGGAACGCGGCGAAGAGCCAGCGGGAGCGGGGTGAAGTCCTCATCGCAGGAAAAAAAGCGCCCGGCCTCGAGGCCGGGCGCGGTTGGGTTGAAGGGCGCTTAGTTCAACAGCTCACGCCACAGCACGCGGCGGGTCTGCGCGAGAGAACCGGTATAGGACGGGTTGCCGTACACCGGGTAGCGGCCGTCGGCCGTCGTCACCGTGGTGACCACGCGTCCGTCCGGCAAGCGATAGGTGTTCATGCCCACCGCGGTCGAGCTTCCGACCCGCTCGCCCACCTTGTTCGACGCATGCGCCGAAGGCACGCCGTTCACGTCGGTGATCTCGACGAAGTCGCCGACGTTGGTGCCCTTGGCGAAGTCGAAGAAGTAGATGAAGCTCGAGCCGCCGATGGTGCAGATGCTGTTCTCCGGGATGTTGGTGATCAGGCCGAGCACCCCCAGCTGCAGCTTCATGTCGACGTTGACGCGCTCGCCCGGCGTGGTGTTGCCCGGGTTGAAGTTGAGGCGCCAACCGCACTTCACGTTCAGGTCGACGGCGTTGTTGGAAGTGACCACGCGCGTGTTGGCGTCCAGGACCGAGAGGGTCTGCGACACCATGCACGCGGCGGTGTTGGCGTTGCCGATGCCGGTGGCGGTGAGGTCGTCCTTCACCGCGTAGAGCGACTGCTGGCCCGTGTCGGCCACGTCAGATGCTCCGAGGTAGCGCCCGGTGCCGATGTAGACCACCGGCTTGGTGCCGACGAGTGCCAGCTCCGGCTTGGAGGTGATCGGCTGGGTGTACGCGCCCGCCATCGTGGTGAACAGCACGGTCGCGTCGCGCCCTCCGGGGGGAAGGGTGTCGTTCACGTCGAAGCGCCACATGTTGCCCAGCATGTCGCCGCCGTAGACGCGCTGCACGGTGTTGTCGTTCAGGCCGTCGTCCACCCAGGCGGCGATGCGCCCGAGTCCCGAGGGCGTGGCCGCCGTGCCCACGCCGGTGGAGATGGTGAAGCGCAGGGCTCCGGTCGCCGCGTTCAGGACGTAGAGGCGCCCGACGCCGTCGGCATTGTTGTAGCCCGAGGTGACGAAGACACTCCAGACGCCGTCGGACGTCTTGCCCACCACGGGGTTGCCGAACGTGAATCCCATGTTCACATCGGTGAACTCCCACATCA
>JBGOST010000341.1:0-3672 GCA_041476125.1 Usitatibacter sp.
CTGGTTCTTCGGGCACCCGGAGGTGTACATCATGATCCTGCCGGCTTTCGGGATCATCTCGCAGATCATCCCGGCGTTCGCGCGCAAGCCGCTCTTCGGCTACGCCTCGATGGTGTACGCGACCGCCTCGATCGCGATCCTGTCGTTCATCGTGTGGGGCCACCACATGTTCACGGTGGGCATGCCCGCCGCCGGCCAGCTCTTCTTCATGTACGCGACGATGCTGATCGCGGTGCCCACGGGCGTGAAGGTGTTCAACTGGATCTCGACCATGTGGAAGGGCGAGATGACTTTCGAGACGCCGATGCTCTTCGCGGTCGGCTTCCTGTGCCTGTTCACGATCGGCGGCTTCTCCGGGCTGGTGCTCGCGGTCGTCCCGGTCGACATCACGCTCCACAACACCTACTACGTCGTGGCGCACTTCCACTACGTGCTCGTTTCCGGCGCGCTCTTCGCGATCATCGGCGGGGTCTATTTCTGGCTGCCGAAGTGGAGCGGCAAGATGTACAACGAGGCCCTGGGCAAGGTGCACTTCTGGCTGTCGATGATCGGCTTCAACATCGCCTTCTTCCCGCAGCACTTCCTGGGCCTCGCGGGAATGCCGCGGCGCATCCCGGACTACGCCATGCAGTTCGCCGAATGGAACATGTGGTCGTCGATCGGAGCCTTCATCTTCGGCTTCTCGCAGCTCATCTTCCTCTACAACCTGATCTCGACGATCCGCGCCGGCAAGGCCGCCGAGCAGAAGCAGTGGGACGGCGCGGACTCGCTCGAGTGGACGCACCTGCCTTCGCCGGTGCCGTACCACACGTTCGAAGTGGCCCCGGTCATCAAGTGAAATGAACGGCAACAGCATGCCAACGCCAGAACAAAGAAGACGAGCCCTCGCGAGCGCGCTCGTGCTGGCGGGGCTTGCGCTCGGCATCTACCTCACCGTGATGCTCAAGGTCTTCGTCGCGAGATGAACGCCGAGCTCGAGCTTCGCAACCGGGCGCTCATGGGAAAGCTGCTCGTCATCGCGGTGGGCATGCTCGGCTTCGGCTTCGCGATGGTGCCGATGTACCGGCAGATCTGCGATGCGCTCGGGCTCACGCAGACGCGCGCCGTGGCGGCGGTGAACACGCAGGTGGACCTCACGCGCGAAGTCACCGTCGAGCTGCTCGCCTCGAGCGCGGGGCTGCCGTGGAGATTCGAAGCGCTCGAGCGCGCGGTGCGCGTGAACCCGGGCAAGCTCGTGACGGTGCGCTACCGCGTGACCAACAACCTCGGGCGGGCGGTCACCGCGCATGCGGTGATGAACACCGCCCCGGCAAACGCGGCGCGCTGGATCCAGAAACAGGAATGCTTCTGCTTCTCGAGCCAGACGTTCGCCGCGGGGGAGTCGCGGGAGATGCCGGTGGTCTTCCGCGTGAGCCCCGAGGCTCCCGAGAGCCTGCGCACGATCTCGCTTTCGTACACGTTCTTCGAGGAGCCGGCGAAGGAAAAGTCGTGAAGAACGCCTTCAAGGCGGTGTTCTGGAGCTTCTTCGGCGTGCGCAAGGGCTCGGACTACGACGCCGACGCCGAGCGCCTGAAGCCCCAGCATGTGATCCTGGCGGGGATCGCGAGCGCGGTGGTGCTCGTGCTCGTGCTCCTGGCGATCGTGCAGCTCGTGACGAGATAGTCGAAAACGAAATGAGGGAGTGAAACCAGTGGAACATACACGGCCGACCGGCTACTACTTCGCACCGCCATCCCATTGGCCGATCGTCGGCTCGATCGCGCTCTTCTTCCTCGCGATGGGCGGGATCCTCCTCATGAACGGCTTCGGCATGGGCTGGCTTCCCTTCGCCCTCGGGGGCTTCACCCTGTTCTACATGCTGTTCGGCTGGTTCGGCACGGTGATTCGAGAGAGCGAAGGCGGGCTCTTCAACCAGCAGGTCGACATGTCCTTCCGCTGGGCGATGAGCTGGTTCATCTTCTCGGAGGTGATGTTCTTCGCGGCTTTCTTCGGCGCGCTTTTCTACGCCCGCGTCTACTCGGTGCCATGGCTGGGCGACATCGACAATCGGCTCCTCTGGCCGGAATTCGCCGCGCACTGGCCGACGACCGGGCCCTACCGCCCGCAGGAATTCACCCCGATGCACGCGTGGGGAATCCCCGCGCTCAACACGCTGCTGCTGCTCTCCTCTGGGGTGACCGTCACGTGGGCGCATTGGGCGCTCAAGAAGGGAGATCGCCGCAACCTCATCTTCGGCATGGCGCTCACCATCATCCTCGGAGTCCTGTTCCTCGGGTTCCAGGCCTACGAATACGGGCACGCGTATTCGGAACTGAACCTCAAGCTCACCTCGGGGGTGTTCGGCTCGACCTTCTTCATGCTCACCGGGTTCCACGGCTTCCACGTGACCCTCGGCGTGACGATGCTGATCGTGATCCTCTTCCGCTGCGTGGCCGGGCATTTCAAGCCCGACCATCACTTCGGCTTCGAGGCGGTGTCGTGGTACTGGCACTTCGTCGACGTGGTGTGGCTGCTGCTCTTCGTATTCGTCTACTGGGTCTAGACGCCGCCCCGCAAGGAAAAAAGCCGCACCTCGGTGCGGCTTTTTCGTCTGCGCGGCCCCTCGAACGCCGGCTACATCCCGCCGGCGGGAATCCAGCCGAAATAGTAGGAGCCGATGAGAAGAACGAACACCAGCAGCGAGAGGACGATGCGGATGGTGAGCGAGATCACCGCCCGGTTGGTCGTCCCCTTGTCCTTGTAGACGAAATACAGGCCCGAGAAGAGGCTCACGAGGACCGCGAAGAGCAACACGAGGATGACGATCTTCATGCGCTAGTTTATCCGGAGCGGCACGCATCGTGAGAATCGGCGCCTATTCATTCGCCCCCCGGTTGTGGCCCACGCTGGGTGCGGCGGCGCTCATCGCGCTGACCCTTTCGCTCGGGTGCTGGCAAGCGCGCCGCGCGGAGGAAAAGCAGTCGCTCCAGTCGCTCCTGGAAGCGCGCATCCGGGAATCTCCGCTGCAACTCACGGGTTCCGTCGACTCCGCCGCGCCGCTTCTCTACCGGCGCGTGCGCCTCGCCGGGGAGTGGATCGCGGGCGGTCAGATCTTCATCGACAACCAGATTCACGACGGCCGCGCCGGTTTCCACGTCGTCACGCCGCTCCGCCTGGACGCTCGCAAGGAGGCCGTGCTGGTGAATCGCGGCTGGATCCCGCGCTCGGCCGAATATCCCCGCGCGCCCGCGGTCGCGGTCCCGGCGGGACGCGTCGAGGTCGCGGGGATGGCTACCCTTCCGCCCCGGCGCGTGCTCGAGCTCGCCGCGACCACGATCGACGGCAATGTGTGGCAGAACCTCTCGATCGAGCGCTATGCGGCCCACACGGGCGCCTCGCTGTTGCCCGTCGTCGTCCTGGCGGACGTCGCGGCGCCGGGACTCGTCGCGGTCAGCGAAAAGCCCGACGCCGGCATCTCGAAGCATCGCGAATACACCCTCACGTGGTTCGCGCTCGCCGCCACCACGCTCGTTTTCTGGATCGCGCTCAACCTGAAGAGGGCGCGATGATGCTCGGGCCGCGCGCGAAGCTGCTGCTCCTGGCGTCCGTCTTCCTGCTGCCGATCGCGGGCTCGATGGTGGCCTACCTCTCGCATCCCGAGCCCGCCGCGAACTATGGCGAGCTGCTGCTGCC
>JBGOST010000342.1:0-3668 GCA_041476125.1 Usitatibacter sp.
CCCTCTCCCCGACCCTCTCCCAAGGGAGAGGGTGAATCTGCTCCCTCTCCCTTGGGAGAGGGTCGGGGAGAGGGTGGCATTCTCTTTTACGTCGGATCGCGAGGCCACCACGCCGACATCGGCGGCATCACCCCCGGCTCGATGCCGCCGTTCTCGAAAAACGTCGAGGAAGAAGGCGTGCTGCTCGACAACGTGAAGCTTGTCGAAGGCGGCCGCATGCTCGAGGCCGAGATGCGCGCGCTGCTGGCGGGCGCGCGCTACCCGGCGCGCAACCCCGACCAGAACATCGCCGACCTGAGAGCGCAGATCGCGGCCAACGAGAAGGGCGTGCAGGAGTTGAAGCGCATGGTGGCGCACTTCGGCCTGGATGTCGTGAATGCCTACATGCGCCACGTCCAGGACAACGCCGAGGAATGCGTGCGCCGCGTCATCGGCGTGCTCAAGGACGGAGAGTTCGCCTACGAGATGGACAACGGCGCGGTCATTCGGGTGAGGATAACAATCGGTCCCGACAAGCGCAGCGCCAGCATCGATTTCACCGGCACGAGCCCGCAGCTCGAGAGCAATTTCAACGCCCCTTCGGCCGTCGTCTACGCCGCCGTGCTCTATGTCTTCCGTACCCTGGTCGACGACGACATCCCGCTCAACTCCGGGTGCCTGAAGCCGCTCAAGGTGATCATCCCCGACGGCTCGATGTTGAATCCGCGCACGCCTGCGGCGACCGTCGCCGGCAACGTCGAGACCTCGCAGTGCCTCACCGACGCGCTCTACGGCGCGCTCGGCCTCATGGCCGCCTCCTACGGGACGATGAACAATTTCACGTTCGGCAACGATCGCTACCAGTACTACGAGACCGTCTCGGGAGGAACCGGCGCCGGGCCCGGCTTCAACGGCACCGACACGGTGCAGGCGCACATGACCAACTCGCGGCTCACCGATCCGGAGGTGCTCGAATGGCGCTACCCGGTTCGCATCGACGGCCACGAGATTCGCCGGGGCAGCGGCGGGCCGGGAAAGTGGCATGGCGGCAACGGCGCCACGCGCAGGGTGCGCTTCCTCGAGCCGATGACGGCGGCGATCCTCGCCGGGCATCGCCGCATTCCGCCGTATGGAATGGCGGGCGGGTTGCCGGGAGAGGTCGGGCGCAACTGGGTGGAGAGGGCCGACGGCTCGCGGACCGACCTCTCGTTCGCCGACGAAACGCAGATGGGCGCGGGCGACGTCTTCGTCATCGAGACGCCGGGCGGCGGAGGTTACGGAGCGCCGTAACCGGCCCCGAGATTTCCCAGGGTTGACTTTTGTTGCAAATCAGCGACGCGGTAACTCCAGTGTGCGAAATTTAACTTCCTCGCGAATTGCGCTGCGTATAAAATAAGCACCTTTTCCGTCGCCGTGAATCTCACGCTTGGCGGACAAAGTGAAACCGGCGAACGAAATTGAAGATCGGTCCCATCCAGCTCAAGAACAACCTGATTGTCGCGCCCATGGCGGGCGTGACCGATCGGCCATTCCGCAGCCTGTGCAAGAAGCTGGGCGCGGGCATGGCCGTCTCCGAGATGGTCGCGTCGAATTCCCTCCTGTGGGGCTCGGAGAAGACGATCCGCCGCGGCAACCACGAGGGCGAGGTCGAGCCGAAGGTGATCCAGATCGCGGGGGCCGACCCCGCGATGATGGCCGAGGCGGCGCAGTACAACGTCGACAGCGGCGCCCACATCATCGACATCAACATGGGCTGCCCGGCGAAGAAGATCTGCAATGTCTACGCCGGCTCCGCACTCCTGAAGGACGAGCTTCTCGTCGCGCGCATCGTCGACGCGGTGGTGAGGGCGGTGAACGTCCCCGTCACGCTCAAGATCCGCACCGGCTGGGACAAGGAGAACCGCAACGCCATCCGCATCGCGCGCATCGCCGAGGATCACGGCATCCAGGCGCTCGCCATGCACGGGCGCACGCGCGCCTGCATGTACACGGGAGACGCGGAATACGACACCATTCGCGCGGTGAAGCAGTCGGTGCGCATCCCGGTGGTCGCCAACGGCGACATCCAGACGCCCGAAAAGGCGAAGCACGTCCTCGAATACACCGGCGCCGACGCGATCATGATCGGGAGAGCCGCCCAAGGGCGCCCCTGGATCTTCCGCGAGATCGACTATTACCTGAAAACCGGCACCAAGCTGCCGCCACCCGAAGTGGCGGAGATTCGCGACGTGCTGGTCGGACACCTGCATGACCTGTACGCCTTTTACGGCTACGAGCGCGGCACGCGGGTGGCCCGCAAGCACATCAGCTGGTACACGAAAGGACTCAAGAACTCCGCCGTGTTCCGCGCCCGCATGAATACCCTCGAGACCGCCGAATTGCAGCTCGCCGCCGTCGCATCGTTCTTCGGCGATCTGCTCGCGCATTCGGAGAGCCTCGAATACGCAGACGAAGAGGTGGCGCTTGCAGCATAGAAACAAGGCCGAGGGGAGAGCGGAATCCGTGCGCGAAAACGAGTTGTCGTCGACAGTCCGCAAAGTGATGCGGCAGTACTTCAAGGACCTGGACGGGGAGAAGGCGTCGGGCATCTACGAGATGGTGGTCGCCGCCGTCGAGAAGCCGATGCTCGAAGTCGTCATGTTCCAGGCCCAGGGCAACCAGACGCGCGCCGCGGAGCTGCTGGGAATGAACCGCAACACGCTGCGCAAGAAGCTGCAGCAGCACGGGCTCGATTGACGGACTTCGTCAAGATCACCCGGGCGCTCGTGAGCGTCTCCGACAAGGCGGGCGTGGTCGAGTTCGCAAGAGCGCTGCTCACGCACGGAGTCGAGATCCTTTCCACCGGCGGGACCGCGCAGCTGCTCAAGTTGAACGGCGTGGTCGTGACCGAGGTCTCGCAGCACACCGACTTTCCCGAGATGATGGAAGGCCGCGTGAAGACGCTGCATCCCAGGATCCACGGCGGCATCCTCGCGCGGCGCGACCGCCCCGACCATGTCCGCGCGATGCAGGAATACGACATCCCGCCGATCGACATGGTGGTGGTGAACCTCTACCCGTTCGCGCAGACGGTCGCCAAGCCCGATTGCACCATGGACGATGCGATCGAGAATATCGACATCGGCGGCCCGGCGATGGTGCGCGCCGCGGCGAAGAACCACGCCTTCGTCGCGGTGGTGACCGACCCCGCGGACTACAAGCCGCTCATCGAGGCCATGAAGGCGAGCAAGGGCAGGATCGGCTCCGGGGAACGTTTCGCCCTCGCCGTGAAGGCTTTCAGCCACACCGCGGAATACGACGGGATGATCTCCAACTGGCTCTCCGCGCGCGGCCCCGACGGCAAGTCGCGCGCCTTCCCCGATCGATTCAACCTCCAGGTGCGCCTCGCCCAGACGCTTCGCTACGGGGAGAATCCGCACCAGGCGGCGGCGTTCTACGTCGAGCGCGATCCGCCGAAAGGCGCGCTCGCCCGCTTCAAGCAGGTGCAAGGCAAGGAGCTCAGCTACAACAACATCGCCGATGCCGATGCGGCGTGGGAGTGTTGCCGCAGCTTCGAGGTCACCGCCTGCGTGATCGTGAAGCACGCCAATCCCTGCGGTGTCGCGATCGCCGACACGCCCCTCGCGGCCTACCGCAATGCGTTCCTCACCGACCCGACCTCCGCCTTCGGCGGAATCATCGCCTTCAAC
>JBGOST010000343.1:0-3663 GCA_041476125.1 Usitatibacter sp.
CCGGCGCCCAGGTGTATGGGAAATTGCGATTGAAGTCATACGGATTGTCGGAGAGAAAATGCGGACTCGGAATGCGCCGGCCGTCGAAGTTGACGATGCGCCCCTCGGGATAGAGCTTGTAGTACGGCGGCGGATCTTCCGGAAGGCGCGGCACCATCACGCCCGCGTATTCGGTGAGCTCGACCAGCTCGCCGTCGTCGCTCACCTGGCGCATGAAGCTGATATCGCCGTCGCCGTCGAAGTCGTGCGCCTCCCAATACGCGTGGCCCTTGTGGCGCCGTTGGTCCACCGGGCTCGAGCGAACGTAGCGCCCCGTCTTCAGCACCGCCTCCGCCCCGTCGGGCGAAATGCGCGGCACCACGTAGAAGATCGCGTCCTTGATCGCCTCGGCCATGTGCGCAGGAATCCTCCCTCTCCCCTTTTCTCCCTCTCCCCTTTTCTCCCTCTCCCTTGGGAGAGGGTCGGGGTGAGGGTGCGGTCGGGGTGAGGGTGCGGCCGGGGAGAGGGTGCCGGTATGAATCGCAATCACATCCTCCGCGATCGCCAGCGCCACGCTGGAACCGCACAACTCGCCGGCGTGCATGTTGCCGTCCACCCAGATCGCGGGGCGCGCCACGTCCGGGTTGCGCCCGATCGTGAGAAGCGGAATCGCGCGGCCCTCCGCGCTGGGCCCGAGGGAGCTCACCCGCACGAGGTCGGGATATTTCGCGGCCCAGGATTCGAGCTGCCGGGTCAGCTCGGCGTAGTCGAGGTATTTGTTGCGGAACATCGAGGTCTCCCTGCGGAAGAACAGGAATCATACAGGCGCGGGTGCTATCGTCTGGGTGGTGAAGACCCCGAAGAGACTGCTGCCCCTGATCGAAGACGGCGTGATCGACTCCGTCGTACGCCAGCTCATGAGCGGCAAGGAAGCCATGGTCTTCGTGGTGCGCTGCGGGGAGGAGACGCGCTGCGCCAAGGTCTACAAGGAGGCCGACAAGCGCAGCTTCCGCCAGGCCGTCGACTACACCGAGAACCGCAAGACCAAGAACACGCGCCAGGCCCGCGCCATGGCCAAGGGCTCGCGCTTCGGGCGGCAGGCGCAAGAGCGTGCGTGGCAGAACGCCGAGGTCGATGCCCTCTATCGCCTCGCGGCCGCGCACGTGCGCGTGCCCAAGCCCTGCAATTTCCACGAGGGCGTGCTCCTCATGGAGCTCGTCACCAATGCCGAAGGCGACGCCGCGCCGCGCCTGAACGACGTGGAGTTCACGCCCGAGGAGGCGATGGCGCTGCACGAGCGCCTCATCGGCGAAGTGGTGCGGATGCTGTGCGCCGGCGTGATCCACGGCGACCTGAGCGAATACAACATCCTGCTCGGCGCCGACGGCCCCGTGATCATCGACTTGCCGCAGGCGGTCGACGCCGCGGGGAACAACCACGCGGCCGCGATGCTGGAGCGCGACGTATCCAACCTGCGCACCTTCTTCGGCCGCTACGCCCCCGAGCTTCTCGACACCCACTACGGCCGCGAGATCTGGGCGCGCTACGAAGCGGGGACGTTGACGCCCGATGCGCAGCTCACGGGGCATTTCCATCGCATCGAGAAGGAAGTCGATCTCGAGGGCGTGGTGCGCGAGATCGACGACGCCTTCCTCGAAGAGCAAGCCCGGCTGCTGCGAGCCGCGGAGTAGCGACGTGCCATATTCACTTCAAACTCGGAGACATTCCATGCGAATTCCCATCCTGGCACTCGGCGTGCTCCTCGCCTGCGCTTCACTCGCGGTGTCGGCGCAAACGACGCCGCCGGAACCCGTGAAGCCCGTCCCCGAGGCGAAGCCGAAGGCCCCTCCGATGAAGGCCGCCACACCGAAGGCCGACACGAAGAAGGTCGGCCTCAAGAAAGCCGAGGCGAAAAAACCCGTGGCGAAGAAGCCGCCCGCGAAGCCCGCCGCCCCGAAGAAACCGGAGCCGGCCAAGGCCGCGGCGCCGTCCAAGAAGCCGATGGAGATCAAGACCATGAATACCGACAAGCCGCTGGTGCTTCGCGACAAGGACGGCAACGTGATCCCGACCTCGCCCGACGCCTACAACGTGGATTCCGCCCTTGCGCCGAAGAAGCGCTGATCCCATGCCGCGCAACATCCTCGACGAAGGCCACATCCATCCGGCGATTCGCGAAACCATCGCGAAGAACCACCGGGACATCGTCGAGGAAGTGAAAGCCGCCATCGCCGCAAACGATGTCGTGGTGGTCGGCATGGGACTGAACCCGGTGCCCGGGCAGGCGCGCAAGGCGCTCGATGCGGCGGGAATCCCGTACAAGTACCTGAGCTACGGCAGCTACCTCGGCGAATGGCGCCGCCGCAATGCGCTCAAGATGTGGACCGGGTGGCCCACCTTCCCGATGGTGTTCGTGAAGGGCGTGCTCGTCGGAGGCGCGCGCGACGTGCGGCGCCTCATCGAGAGCGGCGAGCTCAAGCGCTAGAACTTGTATGGAACCTCACGCGTGCGGAGGGTCCCACAAAGGATCAACCCGATTGGAGGGAGAATCATGCGCCGTGCACTGATCGCACTATCGATACTGCTGTGCTCCGCGACCGCTGCGGTTGCCCAGCTGAGCATCAACTTCGGGCTTCCCGGCGTGAACATCGCAATCAACCTGCCGGTGTATCCGGCCCTGCAGAGGATTCCCGGCTACCCGGTCTACTACGCCCCGAGCCTGAGCTCGAACTATTTCTTCTACGACGGGCTGTACTGGGTGTACGACGGCGACAACTGGTACGCGAGCTCCTGGTACAACGGGCCGTGGCACATGGTCGACCGGTTCGACGTTCCCGTCTACGTGCTGCGCGTGCCGGTGCGCTACTACCGCCATGCTCCGGCGTACTTTCGCGGTTGGTCCGCGAATTCGCCGCCGCGGTGGGGAGAGCACTGGGGCCAGTCATGGGAGCAGCGCCGCAGCGGATGGGATCGATGGAACCGCAACGTCGTTCCCGCGCCGGCGCCGCTGCCCACATACCAGCGCCAGTATTCGGGGAACCGGTATCCGCAACCGCAGCAGCAGGCGACGATTCAAACGCAGAGCTATCGCTTCCAGCCGAGAGACCCCGTAGCGCAACAGAACTTCCAGCACCAGAGAACGCAGGTTCAGGCCGCGCCGCGGCAGCAGCCGCTGCAACGGGCGCAACAGCAGCAAGCGCCGCGTCCGCAAGCCCAGGAAAAGGAATCGAAGGGCAAGGGGCAGGACAAAGGCCGCGAGAAGGACAAGGAGAAGGGCCAGGAACGCTAGCCCACCTTCAGCGAAAAAAAGCCCCGCGATGCGGGGCTTTTTTTCAGGTCGGGCTTGGCTTTCTACTTGTATTCGATCGATCCAAGCATCTTCTCCGCTTCGTAGCGGTCACGGGATCCGGAATTCCCGGCCCCAGTGGACGTCAGCATGAAGAGGATCACGTTCCCCTTGTGGACCCGTGCGAATGACTTGACGCTAACCTGCGCATCCCCGGTGCCGCTGGTGACGACGTGGGTCGCGTAGGACAGCCCGGCGATCGATTCCGTCGTGACTTCGCTCACGCTGCTCACACCCCTGCGCCTCTGGCTCACGCGCCTGCCCGCTTCGACGTAGTCCTTCGCCGTGAGGCCCTCGACGAGTTTTTCCGCGGCGAGCAGGACCAGCCCCCGCGGGAC
>JBGOST010000344.1:0-3656 GCA_041476125.1 Usitatibacter sp.
CGGACATCGCGGCGATCGTGGTCACGCACGAGCACGACGACCACTTGGGCGGGGTCGCGCGCTTCGCCAAGCGCTATGCCATTCCCGTGTACCTCACGCGCGGCACGGCGCAATGGCTGCCCGTGGATTTTCCGGCGGTGCTCGTGCATTGCATCGACTCCCACAAGCCCTTCGAAATCGACGCGCTCACCGTCGATCCCTTTCCCGTGCCGCATGACGCGAGGGAGCCGGTGCAGTTCGCCTTCACCGACGGCGCGGCGCGCCTGGGCGTGGTCACCGACCTCGGGACGGTCACGCAGCACGTGGTGGAGAAGCTCTCGGGCTGCCAGGCTCTCGTGATCGAGTGCAACCACGACCTCGACATGCTCATGACGGGGCCGTATCCCGACGGCCTCAAGCATCGCGTCGCGGGCCGCTTCGGCCACCTGTGCAACCTCGACGCGGGGCGTCTCGTGGCCGCCGTGGAGCGCTCCCACCTGCGCCACCTCATCGCCGCGCACCTCTCGCGCCAGAACAACACGCCCGAGCTCGCGGTCGACGCGCTTTCCCGGGCCGCGGGGTGCGAGCGTGAATGGATCGGCGTCGCGAGCCAGGACCACGGCTTCGGCTGGCGCGACGCCTAGCTTCCCAAGTCAAAGTCAAAGAAGACGCGGCAAGTCGGCAGGGCCATCGACGAAGGGGTTGCTCTCGACCCGGCCGTTCTTCTCCCGAGCCAAGGGGAGGGGTCTCGCTACAGCAGTGCCGCTCGAATTCCTGGCGCTTCTCCGATCCTGCGGCGAGCGGGGCAAGGCCTCTCGAGAGCAACCCCTTCGTCGCTGGCCCCGATCAGTGATCATCGAGGGGTAAATGGGCGGGGCCCGCTGCGCTTCAAGCCCGCTATGAGGCTCGCTGCCGCGCCTCTCGCACGAGCCATCCATCGAGCTCTTGGGGTGAAGGACGAGAGGGGGTGCCCCGCTGCCTGCAGGATCGGCGCCGCTGAAGGAGTTCGAGCGGCACTGCTGTAGCGAGATCCCTCCCCTGCGACGGAACGAGAAACCCCCGGGTCGGCCTTCACCCCGAGCTCGATGGATGGCGATCACGTCAGCCAGCGTTCTTGACCCGGTACATCGCCTCGTCGGCCGAGGCGAGAAGCGAGGCGGGATCGCGCGCGTGGTCGGGGTAGAGACTCACCCCAACGCTCGCGCCGCAGCGAACCTCGGTCCCCTTCCAGTCGAACGGCGAACCGAACGCGTCGCGGATGCGCTCGCCGATGATGCCCGGGGTATCGGGCCGCACGTCGGTCTCGAGCAGCACGACGAACTCGTCGCCTCCGAGCCGCGCCACGGTGTCGACTTCGCGCACGCAGGCGCGGATGCGTCCGGCCGTCTGTCGCAGGACTTCGTCTCCGGCGGCGTGCCCGAGCGTGTCGTTCACCTTCTTGAAGCGGTCGAGGTCGATGAAGAGCAGCGCCAGCCGGTCGCCGCTGCGATTGACGCGCAGGATGGCGTGCTCGAGCCGCGCGGCGAGCGAATTGCGGTTCGGGAGCCCCGTGAGCGCGTCGTGCACCGCGGCCTGCCGCAGCTGCTCCTCGGCGTCGACGCGCGCGGTGACATCCTCGGCGAGCGACAGGATCGAGGAGATCTTTCCTTCCTCGTCGAAGAACGCCGAGTTGTACCACTGGCACCAGATGATGCGCCCATCCTTGGTCACGTTTCGCGACAGCATGCGGTTGCGTCGCGCGCGGCCCTCCACCAGCTCGCGCGTGAGCGCGCGCACGTTCTCCAGCGAGTCCGGATGGACAAAGCCGAACTCGCTCGGCTTCTTCCACAGGACTTCGTCCACCTCCCAGCCGAAGATCGCCGTGGCCTGGTCCGACCAGCGCTTCACGTAGATGTCGGCGGACCACTCGATCATGGCGAGCGGCGTGTTCTCGATGTGCGTGGCGAGCTCCTGCGCCGCCCGGCCCAGGGCGTCGTGCGTGCGCTTGAGCTCGCTTACCTCGAGCGCGCACGAGAAGAGCCCGACGACCTTCCCGGTCGCGTCGCGGTGGGGACGCAGGTTCACCGAAAGCCACACCATGCCGCCACCCGGCGCATGGGCGTGCCTCTCGTAGTGGATTTCCTCGCCAGCGAGCGCGCGCTTCACCCACGGCGCGAAGTTCGCGTAGTGCTCCTCCCCGTAGAGCTCGCGCAGCGACTTGCCGTGGATGTTCTCGGGCGTCGCGTTGAACCATGCGGCGAGCGCATCCGAGGCGAAAAGGATCCGCTCCTCGCTGTCGACATACGAAACGAGCCCCCCCACGTCGCGCGCGAACGCGGCGAGGAGCGCCTCGGCGGAATCGAAGTCCGCGGGCAGCGGGAAACGGGGCTTGGGATGCTTCACGTTGGCGGGGTGAACTCGAGCTGCTCCGCGATAGGGGGCGCGGGAAAATGGAATTTTACCGGGCCATCGGCCTGCGCGTGCAGGAACTGGTGCACGAAAGGATCCTGCGATTCGACCATCTGCGCCGTGGCGCCGTGGGCGACGATGACACCGTCGTTCAGGAGATAGAGGTAGTCGGCGAGCTTGATCGCTTCGTGGACGTCGTAGGTCACGACCACGGAAGTCGCGCCGAGCGCGTCGTTCAGCTTGCGGATCAGGTTGTAGACGACATTGAGGGTGATCGGGTCCAGCCCCGCGAACGGCTCGTCGTAGATGATGAGGTCGGGGTCGAGCGCGATGGCACGCGCGAGCGCCACGCGCCGCGACATGCCTCCCGAAAGCTCGCTCGGCTTCAAGCGGTGCGCGCCCCGAAGGCCCACCGCGTCCAGCTTCATCAGCACCAGGTCGTGGATGATCTCCTCGGGCAACCGCGTGTGCTCGCGGATCGGGAAGGCGACGTTCTCGAATACCGTGAGGTCGGAGAAGAGGCCGCCTTTCTGGAACATCATTCCCATCTGGCGGCGCAAGGCGAGCAGCTCGGCCGCGTCGAGCGCGTGCACGTTCTTGCCGCACACCATGACGGTCCCGGCCGCGGGCCGGGCGAGCCCGCCGATCAGCTGCAACAGCGTGGTCTTGCCCGAGCCGCTCGCGCCCAGGATCGCGACCACCTTGCCGCTGGGAATGTCGAGGTCGATTCCCTTGAGCACCGCGTGCTTTCCGTAGGAAAAGCTCAGCCCGCGAATCTCGATCAGGTTTTCCGTCTCGCTCATCGCTCGATTATCGCATTGCGCGCCGGGAGCGCGCCGCGGCGAGGTTCGCGAAGACGCGGCGCTCGTAGTCCTTGTCCAACGCGAGGCTTTCCATGGGCTGCGCACTCTTCGGGTCGCGCGCGGCCTGGCTCGATGCCGCCGTGGCCGCCACACGCGCAAGGATGACATCGGTCACGTTGCCGGCAACGGCCGTGGTGCGAATGAAGAAAGGCAGGAATGTCGTTCCCGCGCTCGCGAGTCCCATGTAGTCGCCGAGGAAGAACGCACTGCCGACGAGAGGGGCGGTGGCCATGTCGAAGGCGGCGGAAACGCGCGTCTCGGTGAAATTCACCCCGTCGCTCGAGCGCGCGAGCCAGTAATCGGTGGGCAGCGTTGCCGGATCCGGCGTATTGCTGCGCAGGTCGAAGTACGCGACGCCGATCGTGCCGTCGTCGCGGATCGCGACGCTTGGCTCGAACGCGGTGACCGCCGGATCGCGGTTGATCC
>JBGOST010000345.1:0-3640 GCA_041476125.1 Usitatibacter sp.
CTCGCGCGCCGCGGCATAGTCGGGATCGGGCTTGGTGAGCTCGATGCGCGCCTGGCGATCCCCGCGCGGCACGGCGACGGCGCGCTCGTAGGCCTTGAAGTCGGCCTCGTTGCCGTCGAGGGCGTAGCGCGTAAGGTGGAAGGTGGCGTCCTTCTGGGACCGCGACCACAAGCCTTCGGCGCCGACGAACGCGCGTCCCGCGGCGAGGAGCTCGAGGCTGTAGACCGAGGCGGTGAGGAGGCAGACGACGATCGCGACGAAGACCCAGACGATCACCACCAGCCGACGGCCGCGCGGAACCGTGGTGAAACCGGGAAACGGGCGCGACTTTCCGCTCATGACGACGCTGCTCACCTGTTGGTCTTGTCAGCCCGTCGAACCAAAACCGTCAACATCATTGACTACTCCAAGCAGTCTTTGTTCCAGTCTTGGCGCTTTCGACCCATAGCGGTGCATATTGCGTATTATTCCGCAAAGTGGGCCTTTTATAGCGTAAAATCAGGGGTTTACCGGATCGACCGACAATCTCGATGAACCTGCACTCCGTACGCTCCATCCTCGCCGGGCACGCTCCCGCGGGCCAACCAGTGACTGTACGCGGATGGGTGCGTACGCGCCGCGATTCCAAGGCGGGCTTGTCCTTCGTCCACGTGAGCGACGGCTCGTGTTTTCACCCCGTGCAAGTCGTCGCACCCGCAGCGCTCGCCAACTACGCCTCGGAGGTGCAGCGGCTCACCGCGGGTTGCTCGGTCGAGGCGACCGGAACGATCGTGCCGTCGCCCGCGAAGGGCCAGCCGTTCGAGATGCAGGCGAGCGAGATCCGCGTCATCGGCTGGGTCGACGATCCCGACACCTATCCGATCCAGCCCAAGCCGCACACGATGGAGTTCCTGCGCGAGGTGGCGCACCTGCGGCCGCGCACCAACGTGATCGGCGCGACTTCGCGCGTGCGCCACACGCTGGCGCAGGCGATCCATCGCTTCTTCGACGAGGACGGCTTCCTGTGGGTGAACACGCCGATCATCACCGCCTCGGATGCCGAGGGCGCCGGGGAGTTGTTCAGGGTGAGTACTCTGGATCTGGCAAATCTCCCCCGCACTCCCGATAACCGTATCGATTTCGCGCAGGATTTCTTCGGTCGTGAAGCCTTCCTCACCGTCTCCGGCCAGCTCAACGTCGAGACGTACTGCATGGCGCTTGCAAAGGTGTACACGTTCGGGCCCACTTTCAGGGCGGAGAACTCGAATACCAGCCGCCACCTCGCGGAGTTCTGGATGATCGAGCCCGAGATCGCGTTCGCCGATCTCTCCGACAACGCCACGCTCGCCGAGCGCCTGCTCAAGTACATCCTCAAGGCCGTGCTGGCGGAGCGCCCCGACGACATGGCGTTTTTCGAGGAGCGCATCGAGAAGGGCGTGATCGCGAAATTGCAGGGCATCGTCGACAAGCCGTTCGTGCGCATGGACTACACCGAGGCGATCGCGATCCTCGGGCAGTCGAAGCAGAAGTTCGAGTTCCCGGTGAAGTGGGGCATGGACCTGCAGAGCGAGCACGAGCGCTATCTCGCCGAGAAGCACGTGGGCGGGCCGTTGATCCTCATGAACTACCCGAAGGAGATCAAGGCGTTCTACATGCGCATGAACGACGACGGGAAGACCGTGGCCGCCATGGACGTTCTCGCTCCAGGGATCGGCGAGATCGTCGGCGGCAGCCAGCGCGAAGAAAGGCTCGACGTTCTCGACCGCCGCATCACCGAATCGGGGCTGGATTTGAACGCCTACGGCTGGTACCGCGACCTGCGCCGCTACGGGACCGTGCCCCATGCCGGATTCGGCCTCGGCTTCGAGCGCACGGTCGCCTACGTCACCGGCCTGTCGAATGTCCGCGACGTCATCCCCTTCCCCCGCACGCCGGGAAACGCCCGTTATTGACGCAATTCGTCGCCCGGCCCGATCCACTACAATTCGCTCCCCAAATCCTGCAATTCGTCGCATTGGGGTGGCCGCTGGCCCCGCTCCCGCCTACGCTTCGCCTCCATGAGAACATCGACCTCCGCCATGCCGCGCCACGCCCTTCTCGTCGTCCTGCTGCTTGCCCTCGCCGCCTGCTCCAAGGGCCCCGATTCGGCCCAGAAGGCCTCCAACATCGCCAATGCGGCGCCGCTCCTCATCTCGCCCGAGGACGTCCATACGGTGCGCAATAGCGCGCTCACTTCGGGACCGTCGATCAGCGGCTCGATCCAGCCCGAGCGCAGAGCCGACCTGCGCGCCGAAGTTTCGGCGATCGTCATCAGGGTGCTCAAGGAAAACGGCGACACCGTGCATCGCGGCGACGTGCTCGTGCATCTCGACGACACCGCGATCCGCGACAGCCTCGCCTCGGCGGAGGCGACGAGCCGCGCCGCGGGCCAGGCGTTCGAGCAGGCGCAGCGCCAGCTCGAGCGCATGAAGACGTTGCGCGCTTCCGGGATGACCTCCGCGCAGCAGCTCGACGATGCCGAGGGCCGCAGGAACGCCGCGCAAAGCGACCTCGAAGCCGCCAAGGCGCGCGTCGTGCTGGCGCGCCAGCAAATGCAGCGCACCGAAGTGCGCGCGCCCTTCGACGGCATCGTGAGCGACCGCAAGGTCTCGGCCGGCGACACCGCGCAGATCGGCAAGGAGCTGCTCAAGGTGATCGACCCGAGCAGCATGCGCTTCGAGGCGATGGTGTCGGCCGAAAACGTCGGCGTGGTGAAGGCCGGGCAGCCGGTGCATTTCCGCGTGAACGGCTACGGCGACCAGGAATTCGCCGGCAAGGTGCGGCGCGTGAATCCCGCCGCCAACGCGACCACGCGCCAGGTCGAGGTGCTCGTCGACTTCGTCGGGGAAAAGCAGCCGAAGCTGGCGGGCCTCTACGCCGAGGGCCGCCTCGAGACCGAGAGCAAGAACAGCCTCACCCTCCCCGCCACCGCCGTCGTTCGCGATGGCGACAAGGCCTCGGCGTGGCGGGTGAAGGACAACAAGCTGCAGAAGGTCGAGCTTTCCATCGCCGAGCGCGATGCGCGCACCGGTGACTACGTGGTGGCGGGCGGAATCGCGGAGGGCGACCAGGTCATCCGCCATCCGACCGCCACGCTGAGGGACGGCCAGCCGACCCAGGCGTCCGCCGCGCCCAAGTCCTCGATGGTGTCCAGCGACGAGAGGAAATAGCCATGCTGCTCTCCGATTTCAGCATCAAGCGGCCGGTCACGACGGTCGTGATCATCATCGCGCTGATGTGCCTGGGGCTGCTGGCACTCCAGAAGCTGCGCGTGAACCAGATTCCCGACGTCGAGCAGCCGGTGATGGTGGTGAACATCCCCTATCCGGGCGCTTCTCCCGACTCGGTGGAGCGCGAGGTCATCAACCGCGTGGAGAAGGCGCTGCAGTCGATCCCGCAGGTCTACCAGATCCGCTCGACCTCGAGCGAGAGCAACGCGCAGATCGTCATCATCTTCAACTTCAAGAAGAACATGTCGGAGGCCGCCGACGAGATCCGCAACGCGATCGCCTCGGTGCGCCACAAGCTGCCGATCGAGATGCGCGAGCCGATCCTGAGGCGCATCGATCCTTCGGCGCAGCCGATCATGCAGCTCGCGCTTTCCTCGACCACGCAGTCGTTC
>JBGOST010000346.1:0-3632 GCA_041476125.1 Usitatibacter sp.
CGAGGAGCTTGGCGATCGGATAGGCGTCGTTCACCGGCATGATGCGGCGGCGGAGTTCGTCGGTGGGAGCGTGCAGGCTGACCGCGAGCGCCCCCGGCAGCGCGTCCTTCAGCTTGCGAATGTTCGGCACCACGCCGGAGGTCGAAAGGGTGACGCGCCGGCGCGAAAGGCCGTAGGCGTGGTCATCCAGCATGATCGACATCGCCGCCACGACGGGGTCGAAATTATTGAGCGGCTCGCCCATCCCCATGAACACGACGTTGGTGACCGGACGATGCTCGTCGCCTTCCACGGTGGTCACGGCGCGATGCTGTGCTCCCTCTCCCTTGGGAGAGGGCCGGGGAGAGGGTAGAACGCGTGTATCACCCAATTCACGCAACCGTCTGTTGGCCACCCAAAGCTGCCCGATGATCTCGCCCACCGAGAGGTCGCGGTTGAATCCCTGGCGCCCCGTGGAGCAGAACTTGCAATCGAGCGCGCAGCCGACCTGCGAGGAGACGCAGAGCGTCCCGCGGTCTTCCTCGGGAATGAACACGGTCTCGATCCCGTTGCCCACACCCACGTCGAAGAGCCACTTCACCGTTCCATCCCCGGAGCGATGCTCGGACAGGACCGTGGGCGGCCTCACCACCGCGCTCGCCCTCAACTTCTCGCGCAGCGATTTGGCCAGGTCGGTCATCGCGTCGAAATCCGCCACACCGCGCTGGTGGATCCACTGGTAGACCTGGCGCGCGCGAAACGGCTTCTCGCCCTGCGCGGCAAACCACTCGGAGAGCGCCGGCAGCGTGAAGTCGAGCAGGTTGGCTTTCTCGGCCGTCACCGCCTTACCTCGAATAAACCTGGGACGACGGGAAGAAATAGGCGATCTCGACCTGCGCGGTCTCGGGCGCGTCGGAGCCGTGCACCGCGTTGGCGTCGATCGAACGGGCGAAGTCGGCGCGAATGGTTCCCGCGGCGGCTTTCTTCGGGTCGGTGGCGCCCATGAGGTCGCGGTTCTTCACGATCGCGTTCGGGCCTTCGAGCACCTGGATCATCACCGGCCCGGAGCTCATGAACTCGACCAGGTCGTTGAAGAACGCTCGGCCCTTGTGGACGGCGTAGAAGCCTTCGGCGTCGCCGCGCGACAGGCGCGCCATCTTCGCCGCGACGATCTTGAGGCCCGCTTTCTCGAATCGGGCGTAGATCTCGCCGATCACGTTGCTGGCGACGGCATCGGGTTTGATGATCGAAAGAGTCCGCTCCACCACCATGAACAATCTCCGCTAAATTGATGAAAAATTTAGCTTTTCATTCTATCACACGGACAGCTTTCCCGGCTACCCTCAGCGCCGGTTTGAACCCTTCCTGGCCCGCTTCGCAGGCATATTCGGCGGCAATTCCGATGCCCGGGACCCACACCAGGTTGGCGCCATGGAAGAGCAGCGGCAGGCGGTCGCGTTCCCACACCGAAATCTCGCGCTCCTGGAGCAGGTTCTTCAAGGTCTTGGTGGGCCGCTCGCGCCCCAGGCGGATGGTCTCGCCGCCGGAGCGCGGCGCGAAATACCAGCCGCCGCCGCTCGTGGAGCCGGCCGCGATGCCCTCGCCCACCACCTTTGCGAAGTGGACTGTGCCGCGGTTGCCCCCCAAGTCCACGTCGCTTTCGAGATTCCAGTCGACTCGCCACGGGCCGTCGGCGTCGAGACCGCGCTCGATGCGCACTTCGCCCTTGTAGCGCACGATCGACACGCCCGCATGGTCGATGCGCACGCGCGCATCGTCGCGCGCCTCGAAGAGCTGGCGGTCCATCTCCGCCAATCGCGACTCGCTCGGCATCGCCACGGCGTTGCGCGCGAGGAATGCGCGCAGCGCGTTGGCGCGCCGCTCCACCGGAAGGTCCGGGGCGAGCGGCAGCGCCTCGCCCCCGCCCTGCGGCACGCCATCCACCGTCGCCAGATGGTCGAGCAGCTCGCCGGCGGCGCCGGCGTGCCGCGCGAAGCGCGCGAGCGCCTCGCGCCAGGCGGGGAAGCGAGCGTCGAGCAGGGGTGCGACCTCGAGGCGCAGGAAATTGCGGTCCTGTTCGGGCGAGGCGTTCGACTCGTCGTCCATCCACTTGAGCTCGCGCTCCTGCGCGTAGGCGGCGAGCTCGGCGCGCGAGATCTCGAGCATCGGGCGGAAGATCTGCTTGCCGGTTCCCTTGAGCTCCCGCAGCTCCGGCATCGCGGCGATGCCCTTCATGCCGGTGCCGCGCAGCAGCTGCAGCAGCACGGTCTCGGCCTGGTCGTCCATGTGGTGCGCGAGGGCGATGTAAGGCTCGCTCAGCCCCGAATACACCGCGTAGCGCGCCATGCGCGCGGCCGCCTCCAGCCCCAGCGGCGAGCGCGGGTCCACGCGCACCTCCTCCAGCGTGAGCGCAACGCCATGGTTGGCGCAGAAGCGCTCGCAGAACTTCACCCACTTGTAGGCGTTGGGGCTGATGCCGTGGTTCACGTGCAGCGCGGTGACCGTGTAGCCCGCCGGCACCGCGTGCTCGGTGAGGACGTCGAGCAGCACCGTCGAATCGATGCCCCCGGAAAAACCCACGCAGATTTCGCAGCCCCGCGGTATCAGCCGCGTGACGCGCTCGAGGATTTGCTCCGGAATGCCGGCCGGCCCCATCTCACCCTCCTACTCGGCCAATTCCTTGAACTTGCCGTAGTTGACCCAGCGCTCCTGGCGGCGCTCGAGAAGCGCGTCGGGCGAAAGGTCCTGCAGGCTGCGCAGGCTGTCCTGGATCGCTTTCTTCAGGCTCTTCGCCGCCTCTGCATGATCGCGATGCGCCCCACCCAGGGGCTCGGCGATCACCTTGTCGATCACGCCCAGCGTCTTCAGGCGCGTGGCGGTGATGGCGAGGCTCTCGGCGGCTTCAGCGACGTTGTCGGCGCTCTTCCACAGGATCGCGGCGCAGCCCTCGGGCGAGATCACCGAGTACGTCGAGTATTGCATCATGAGCGTCACGTCTCCGACGGCGATGGCGAGCGCCCCTCCCGAGCCGCCCTCGCCGATCACCGACACCACCACGGGCACGCGCAGCCCCGCCATCGCGTAGAGGTTCTTGCCGATCGCCTCGGACTGCCCGCGCTCCTCGGCGCCGATGCCCGGATAGGCGCCCGGCGTATCGACGAAAGTGAGCAGCGGGATGGCGAATTTCTCCGCGAGCTTCATCAGGCGCAGCGCCTTGCGGTAGCCCTCGGGACGCGGCATGCCGAAGTTGCGGTAGATCTTGTCGTTGGTGTCGCGGCCCTTCTGGTGCCCGATCACCATCACGCTCTGGCCGTTGAAGCGCGCAGGACCGCCCACGACCGCCGCGTCGTCGGCGAACGCGCGATCGCCGTGCATCTCCTCGAAATCGGTGCAGATCGCCTGGACGTAGTCGAGGGTGTAGGGACGCTGGGGATGGCGCGCGACCTTGGAGATCTGCCATGCGGAGAGCTTGGCGTAGATGTCCTTGGTGAGGTCGCGGCTCTTCTTCGACAGCCGCTCGATCTCCTGCGAGATGTCGACTGCGCTGTCGTCCTGCACGAAGCGCAGCTCCTCGATCTTCTGCTCGAGCTCGGCGATCGGCTGCTCGAAATCCAGGAAGCTGGTTTTCACGAAGCGAATAGTAAATGATTCAG
>JBGOST010000347.1:0-3624 GCA_041476125.1 Usitatibacter sp.
CGGGTAGACGCGCCAGAGCGCGCCGCAATTAGGGAGAGATCGATGACGCAACAGAGGGAGGGCGCGCAGGACGCGAGGGATGCGGCGCAGGCCGCGGACTTGCTGGTCACGGTCGCCTCCACGTTGAACGAGCGCCTCGCGTTTACCGCCGACGAGCTCGCCCGCAGCCAGGCGATGCTGCGCGAAGCCTCCGAGGAGCTGCTCACCGCTTTCCGCGGGGCCGCCGACCGCATCGTCGCCGCGCAGCGCGAGGATCGCGGCACCGAGGCCGCCAAGACGGCCGAGTACGGCGTGGTCCTCGATCATTTATACGGCGCGGTGCAGCACCTGCAGTCCCACGACCTCGTGAACCAGCTCCTCGACGCGCAGCGGGTGCGTGTGGACAAGATGCGAGAGAAGCTCGGCGAGGCGCTTACGCTCGCCACCCCGCCCGTGCGCGAGCCCGGCGGGGCCGAGCAGTGGATCGAGCGTTCGCGGGCGATGCTCGACTGCATCGTCGCAGGCATCGCCCAGATCGACGACGACACGAGACCCCCGCGCAACGACAAGAAGCGCGGCAGCGTCGACCTCTTCTAGACAGGCATCCACATGAAAACAATTCTTGCCGTTGACGACTCCGCCACGATGCGCGAGATGGTCGCGTTCGTTCTCGAGTCCGCGGGCTACCGTGTGATCGAGGCCGAGGACGGGGCCCAGGGCCTGGACCGCGCCACCGCGACCACGTGCGACCTGGTCATCACCGACCAGAACATGCCGAACATGGACGGGCTCACGCTGGTGCGGTCGCTGCGCGAGCTGCGCGACTACAAGAGCGTTCCCATCCTGTTGCTCACCACCGAGTCCTCCGACAGCATGAAGGCGCAGGGCAGGGCGGCCGGCGCCACCGGCTGGCTGGTGAAGCCCTTCGATCCGGCCACGCTCCTCGAAGTGGTCCAGAAGGTCCTGCGCTAGCGAGCGCGATCGCGATGCCGATCGACCTGAACCGCTTCATCGCCACGTTCTTCGACGAGGCGCAGGAGCACCTCGAGTCCATCGAGGAAAAGGCGATGGCCCTGGGCTCGGGGCGCGCGGACCCGGAAGTCCTCAATTCGATTTTCCGCGCCGCCCATTCGATCAAGGGCGGCAGCGGCACCTTCGGCTTCGTGCAGCTCTCCGAGGCCACGCACGAGATGGAAACGCTCTTCGACGGGCTGCGCAAGGGGCGCGGGCACGCCGACGAGTCCACGGTGCGCCTGCTGCTCGACGCGTGCGACGTGTTCAAGGCGCACCTCGCGCGCCTGAAGGCGGGCGACCGCGCCAGCGACGCGTCGATGGAAGCGATTCGCGACCAGCTCTCCGGATACCGCGCCGGGGCGAAGGGGACAGCCGCGGCACCCGCCGCCTCCGGCGGTCCCACGGAAGAATCCTTCTTCGCCCCGCAGCCCGCCCCCAAGCCCGCGGGCGAGACCTACGGGCTCTTCGAGGGCGCGCCGGGCAATGCGCCGGGCGCCCCGGAAAAGTTCGGCTTCTTCGAGGCGCTCGCCGGCGACTCTCCCGTCGAGTACAACCGGCGCAAGGGCGACCAGTCCTCGATTCGCGTGAGCGTGGAGAAGATCGACCGCATCGTGAACCTCGTCGGCGAGCTGGTCATCGCGCAGGCGATGATGCAGCAGGCGGTCGGCACGGCCGCCAAGGAGCAGGACGAGCACCTCGGCCACAGCCTCGGTACGCTCGACCGCAACACGCGCGACCTGCAGCAGGCGGTGATGTCGATCCGCATGATGCCGATGGAATTCGTCTTCAGCCGCTTCCCGCGCCTGGTCTACGACGTCTCGTCGCGCCTGGGCAGGAAAGTCCACCTGCGCACCCAGGGCCACGAGACCGAGCTCGACAAGGAGCTGATCGAGCTGCTGATCGACCCGCTCACGCACGTGGTGCGCAACGCGATCGACCACGGCATCGAGCCTCCCGAGGAGCGCGTGAAAGCCGGCAAGCCCGAAGCCGGGACCATCGTGATGCGCGCCACCCACCGCGGCGGCAGCGTCATCATCGACGTCTCGGACGACGGGCGCGGTCTCGACCGCAACCGCATCCTCGAGAAGGCGCGCGAGCTCGGGATGGATTACCACGAATCGATGACCGACGAGCAGGTCTGGGGCCTCATCTTCGAAGCCGGCTTCTCCACCGCCAAGGAAGTGACCAGCCTTTCGGGGCGGGGGGTGGGCATGGACGTGGTCCGGCGCAACATCACCTCGCTGGGCGGCAGCGTGCACGTGCGCTCGACGAAGGGGGAGGGCGCCACCATCACCATCCAGGTTCCGCTCACCCTGGCGGTGCTCGACGGCATGATCGTGAGCGTGGGCGAGGAGAAGTACATCGTCCCGCTCGAATTCGTCGCCGAGGCGTTCAAGCCCGGCGCCAACGACATCCGCACGATCGTCAACCAGGCCTCGCTCGTCGCCGTGCGCGGCGAGCACCTGCCGATCATTCGCCTCGAGGATGTAGTGCAGCTGAAGCGCCGCGAAGGCGAGACTGCCGAGCCGCTGTGCCTGGTCGTCGAAGTCGACGGCAGGCGCGCGGCCTTGCTCGTCGACAGCCTCATCGGCCAGCAGCAGCTCGTCGTGAAATCCCTCGAAACCAACATGCACGCGGTATCCGGGGTGGCGGGCGCCACGATCCTGGGCGACGGCCGCGTGGCGTTGATCCTCGACGTGAGCGCGGTCACGCGCAATACCGCGTCGCGCGGCGCCGCCCGGAGCGTGGCATGACCACCGCGAGCGAGACGCGCGAGTTCCCCTTCAGCGCCGAGCATTTCCGGCACATCAGCGAGCGCATCTACAAGTTCTCCGGCATCCGCCTGCCCGAGGCCAAGCGCGAGATGGTCTACGCGCGCCTCACCCGGCGGCTGCGCGCGCTCGGCATCGGCTCCTTCGACGACTACGTGCGCTTCCTCGAGCTCGAGCCCGCCGAATGGGAGCATTGCACCAACGCGCTCACCACCAACGTCACGTCCTTTTATCGCGAGGAGCACCACTTCAGGATCCTCGCCGAGCGCGCGCGCGCGACCGCCCGGGCCGACGAGCCGTTTCGCGTCTGGAGCGCGGGCTGCTCCTCGGGCGAGGAGCCCTACACCATCGCGATGTGCCTCTTCGAGGCGTTGCCACAGCGAAACTTCGAGGTGCTCGCGAGCGACCTCGACACGCAGGTGCTGGCGAGCGCGCGCGAGGGCGTCTACCCGCTGCAGAGCGTGCTCAAGCTTCCCGAGGAGCGGCAGAAGCGCTTTTTCCTGCGCGGCACCGGGCGCCACGAGGGCCAGGCGCGCGTGCGCCGCGAGGTAGCCGCGCACGTCGAGTTCCTGCGCGTGAACCTGATGGATGCGCAGTGGCCCATCGCCGCGGGCCTCGACGCCATCTTCTGCCGCAACGTGATGATCTACTTCGACAAGCCCACGCAGCGCCGGCTGGTCGAGCGCTACGCGAGCCTGTTGCGCCCGACGGGGCTGTTCTTCGCGGGGCACGCGGAGAGCCTGCTCGACCAGGGCCGGTACTTCCAGCTCAAGGGCCAGACGGTGTACCAGCTCGCCAAGAGGGTTGCATGATCCGTGACGACGACCCGCTGCGCGACGACCAGCCGAACCGCTATTTC
>JBGOST010000348.1:0-3614 GCA_041476125.1 Usitatibacter sp.
CACGCCCTCGGTGCCGACGATGCCGACCTCGAGGCTGTACACCGCGCCGGGCCAGACCACCGGCAGCGCCCAGGAGATGGCGCTGTGGTAGATGCTGCCGTCATCGAAGGTGATGAGGCCCGCGGTGGCGTCGATGCCCTTGCAGATCGGACCCAACGCCTTGTCCACCGAGCGCGCGTAGATCTCCACCGGGCGCTTGGCTTCCATCATCCACATCACGACGTCGAGCGCATGCGTCCCCGAGATCACCATCGGCGAAATCTTCGCCGGATCGTCGGTGCGCTTGTAGTTGTCGAGGGCGACCAGGCGGTTCATGAAGGCGCGGGAAGTCACGAGCGTCACGTCGCCCAGCTGGCCGGTGCGCACCTTCTCCTTGGCCGCGAGCCAGCGGCGGCGGAAGCGCTGCGTGTAGCCCACGACCGCGTCCACGCCGGCTTTCTGGATGGCGTCGAGCACGCGCTGCGACTCCGCCAACTCGGTCGCCAGCGGCTTCTCGATCATGAGCGACAAGCCGCGCTCCACCGCGGCGAGCACCGGATCGACGTGCAGGTGCTCGTCGGTGGCGATGATCGCCGCCGTCACTTCGGGACGCGCGAGGAGCTCCCTGTAGTCCGCGGTGACGAAATCGGCCTTGACCTTGTCGCCGACGAGCTTGAGGCGCTCGGGCTTCACGTCCGCGAGCCCGATGAAATCGACCTGCGGGTGGCGCGCGGCGACCTCGCCGCGAAACAGGCCCACGCGGCCGGCCCCGACGATGGCCAGCCCGATGCGCTTCGGATTCTTGCGAGCCATCGGAATCGCTCTAGGCGGCCGCGCGCACCTTCTTCGTGTCCTTGAGAGGTAGCGACACCGGCAGGTTGCTCTCCGCGGAAAGATCCGCCGCGATGTAGACCTCCATCACCATGCGCGCGTGCTCGGGAGTCACGAGCACCGGGCGGTCCAGCGCGACCGCTTCGAGGAAGTGGATCGTCTCGGCGGCCATCGGCCCGGCGTACGTGTGGTCCACGGCTTCCCCCGGCATCGTCGACATCGGCAGCTGCATGCCCTTGGCCATCGTGTTGACCACCACGTCGCGATGGCTGTCGTCGACCATCACCGCGCCCTCGGTGCCGATCATCTCGATCCACGTGGTGGAGAAATTCGGATACCCCGGCGGCAGCGACCAGCCCCCGCCCACCACGAACGACATGCCGCTATCGAGGGTGACGGTGATCCACTGCGTGTCGGGCGTCTCGGTGCCGCTCGCTTCCTTCATCGCGCCGAAGTTCGCCTGCGAATACACGCGCACGGGCTTGGCGGGCTCGAGGCACCAGAGGATGAAATCGAGGTCGTGCGTGGATTCCATCGCCGCCGGGGAGAGCTTGATGCGCCCGGAGATCTTCTTGCCGAGGCTGCGCGTGATGTGGCGGCTCACCAGCGCGCTCACCGGCCGGCCGATGGTGCCGTCGCGGATCGACTTGCGCACGAACGCGAATTTCGGGTTGAAGCGCTGCGAGTAGCCGATGGTGAACTTGAGCGATCTGTCGCGCGCGAGCGCGATGAGCTCGTCGGCCTCGGCGAGCTCGAGGGCGATCGGCTTCTCGAGGAAGACGTGCTTGCCGGCGGCGAGGCAGTCGCGCGCCATCGGGAAGTGGGTGGTCTCCGGGGTCGCCGAGACGTAGACCGCGTCGATCTCGTCGTTGCCCAGCAACTCGTGGTAGTCGGCCACCGCCTTGCGCGCGCCGCTGGCCTTGGCGACCTCGGCGAGGCGCTCGGGACGGATTTCCGCCAGGTACAGGCCCTTCACCAGGGGGCTCGCGGCGCACGCCTGCGCGCGGATTCCGCCGCACCAGCCCGTGCCGATGATGGCCACGCCAATTTGCTTCATAATGTTCGCGTTCCTCCCGACAACAATAATACGCGAGCCCGCATGCGCACGATAGACATCCACGCCCACTGGTATCCCGAGGAGTGGCTCAAGCTGTTCGAGAAGGACGGCCCGAAGGAAGGCGCGCGCCTCGAGCGAACGCCGAAAGGCTGCACGGTCCGCACCGAGCGCATCACCAACGCCTTCGACGACGAGTTCGTCAACCTGGACCTTCGGCTGCAAGGCATGCGCCGCCAGGGCGTGGACATGCACGCGCTGTCGCTCACGGCCCCGATGGTGTATTGGGCTTCCGCGGGCCTCGGATTGGCGCTCTCACAGGCCTACAACGATGCGGCCAGCGCGGCGCACGTCCGGCGACCGGAGCAATTTGTCGGCCTCGCCATGCTGCCCATGCAGGCGCCGGAGCTCGCGCTCGCGGAGCTGGAGCGCTGCGCGAAGCTGCCCGGCATGCGCGGTCTTTACGTCGCGACCAATATCAACGGCGCCGATCTGGACGAAAAGCGCTTCTGGGACATCTACGCCAAGGCCGAGGAGCTCGGCTGGACCGTGTACCTGCATCCGGTCGACACCATCGGCCGCGAGCCTCGTCTTCGGCGGCGTGATGGACGCGTTTCCGGACCTGGAAGTCAACCTGCCGCACGCCGGCGGGACCTTCCCCTGGCTGATCGGCCGCCTCGATCACGGCACCCGGGTGCGACCGGAGTTGAAGCACATGCAGCGCATGCCGAGCGAATACCTGCGCCGCTTCAGCTACGACACCATCGGCCACGACGACCGCATCAATTCGAACCTCGTGCGCCTGGTCGGCGCCGACCGGGTGCTGCTGGGCAGCGACTACTGCTTCGACATGGGCCTCACCGACCCGGTCGCAACCATTTCCCGCATCGAGGGACTGACCGACGCCGAGCGCGACCAGATAAAAGGCGGCACCGCCGCTCGGCTGCTGCGTCTGTAGACTGGATGTTGCTTTCTAGACCATAATTTTGGAAAACGGAACTAAGCATGCAAGTTAGTCCGGATTTCCGAGTGATGTGTTCGAAAGACAAGGGGGATGTCATGAGCGTTCAGGTCAGAGCCGTAACAGTAGCCGCCGTACTTCTGCTGCCGGTATCCGGCAATTCCATCGCGCAGGCCACTTACGCGGAGCTTGAGCCCAAAGGAATCAAGGTACTCAGTGGCGAAGAGGTGAAGCAGTTGTTGAGCGGGGCAAGAATGAAAGGCGAAACAACTCAAGGCCAAGCATACGAATTGCAGTTCGCGCCAGATGGCACGTTGAGCGGCTGGGTTGCGGATGCGCGTGGTAATTCCGGTGTTACCGGCAATTGGAGCGTGAATGACAAGCAGCAATACTGTTGGGATTACACCGTCTCCCGCGTCAACTTACGCTCCAATTTCTGCCGGCGGCTGTTCAAGCTAGGAGACGACTACTACATGCCGGTGTCGGGTCAGGGCAAGGAAGCAAAGATGGGGAAGTTGGCGATCTCCAAGTAAGCGATCCCTGGGATCCCTGGCGGCTACAAGGCGCAGCGGCGCACCATCAGAGCGTCGGGTTGACGACCTCGCCGCCGAGCGCCGCGAGGCCCCAGGTGGAGAACTGCGCGTCGGTGCTGAAGCTGAAATGCCCGGCGAGCGCGTGCGCGTCGCGGAAGATGCGCTGGATCGGGTAGCCGTCGTAGATGCCGTTGGCGCCCGCCATGGCGTGCAGGATGTCGACCGCCTCGGTGCACAGACTCACGGCGTACGCGAG
>JBGOST010000349.1:0-3612 GCA_041476125.1 Usitatibacter sp.
AAACGTGGTAAAATTTCCTGCTCCGAACCGATTCAAGGATCCGCCCGAGCAACGCAACTACGGGGAAGGCAGGGACGACGATGTGCAGTACTTCCCGTACGTCGAACTGCCCGGGAACGATTCGTCGTGCACCGAGTATCGGCTGGAGAACGGCCTTCGCGTCCTCTTCATGCCCGATCCCTCGAAGCCGACCGTCACGGTCAACATCACCTACCTCGTCGGCAGCCGCTACGAGAACTACGGCGAGACGGGCATGGCGCACCTGCTCGAGCACCTCATGTTCAAGGGCTCGAAGAAGCACAAGGCGATCGACCAGGAGTTCAACCAGCGGGGAGCGCGCTTCAACGGCACCACGTGGCTCGACCGCACCAACTACTTCGAGCTCTTCCAGGCGAGCGACGACAACCTCGCGTGGGCGATCGAGCTCGAGAGCGACCGCATGGTGAATTCCTTCATCGCGAAGAAGGACCTCGACAGCGAGATGACCGTGGTGCGAAACGAGTACGAGCAGGGCGAGAACTCGCCGGTGAGCGTGCTCATCAAGCGCCTCCAGAGCATCGCCTACGACTGGCACAGCTACGGGCGCTCGACCATCGGCAACCGCAGCGACATCGAGAACGTGCGCATCGAGAACCTGCAGGCCTTCTACCGCATGTACTACCAGCCCGACAACGCGGTGCTGCTCATCGCGGGCAAGTTCGACGAGGCGAAGGCGCTGGCACTCGTCGTGAAGAATTTCGGGGCGATCCCGCGGCCCAGGCGCGTGCTGCCGCCGCTCTGGACGGTCGAGCCCACGCAGGACGGCAACCGCGAGTTCACGGTGCGCCGCAAGGGCGACATCCAGATCGTCGCCATCGCCTACAAGGTGCCGTCGAACCTGCACATCGATTCCGACGCGATCGGCTTCGCGGGATTCATCTTGGGCCAGGCGCCGACCGGGCGGCTGCACAAGGCGATCGTCGAGACCGGCAAGGCCTCGCAGGTGTTCAGCTACCCGCTGCTCGGCCTCGACCCGGGCATCCAGGTCTTCGGCGCGGTGGTCAAGCGCGGCGACCCGATCGAGCCCGTGCGCGACGAAGTCCAGAAGATCGTCGAGAGCTTCGGGGCGAGTCCGCCCACCGAGCAGGAGATGGCGCGCACCAAGCAGACCTTCCTCAACTCGTCCGAGAAGACGCTCTCCAACCACGAGGCGATCGGCGTGCAGATGTCGGAGTACATCGCGCTCGGCGACTGGCGGCTCTTCTTCCTCGCGCGCGACGACGTCGAGAAGATGACCGCCGCGCAGGTGGCCGAGGCATCGAAGAAGTATTTCCGCCGCGACAACCGCACCACCGGCATCTTCCTTCCCGAGGACGAACCGCAGCGCGCGGAGATTCCGACCGCGCCGACCGTCGCCGAGGTGATGAAGGACTTCAAGCCCAAGCAGGCGACCACGACGGCCGAGGCGTTCGACCCGTCGCAGGCCAACATCGACGCGCGCACCAAGCGGCTCAGCATCGGCGACCTGAAGGTGGCGCTGCTCTCGAAGAGGAACCGCGGCGAGACGGTGAACGTGTCGCTCGCGCTGCGCATCGGCAACGAGAAGGCGCTCTTCGGGCAGCAGACCGCGGGCTCGATCGCCGCGCAGATGCTCCCGCGCGGGACCACGCGGTTCACGCGCGCGCAGCTCTCCGACGAGTTCGAGAAGCTCAAGGTCTCGGGCCGCGTCGCCGGGCCGGGTGCCGGCATCCAGACCACGCGTCCCAACCTGGAAGGGGCGCTGCGGCTCGTCGCCCACGTCCTCAAGGAGCCCGTGTTTCCGCAAAGCGAATACGACCAGCTCGTGAACCAGATGGTCACCGGGATCATGGCGAGCCTGTCGGAACCCGACGCGCGCGCAAGCGACGAGGTCTCCAAGCACTTCAACATCTACCCCAAGGGCGACTGGCGCTACGTGCCCACGCTCGAGGAAACGCTCGCGGAGGTGAAGGCGGCGAAGCTCGAGGACGCCAGGCGCTTCTACCAGCAGTTCTACGGCGCCTCTCCCGGCGAGATCGCCATCGTCGGCGATTTCGACGAGGCGATGGTGACCGCGCTGCTGAAGGAGCTCTTCGACGGCTGGAAGCCCGCGGTGCCGTACAAGCGCGTCGAGCTGGAGTTCCGCGACATCGCGCCGATGGAGAAGACCGTCGCCACGCCCGACAAGGAAAACGCCGTCTTCATCGCGCGCCAGAACGTCAACATGCGCGACGACGATCCCGATTTCCCGGCGCTCTATCTCGCCGACTACATCTTCGGCGGCGGCGCGGGATTCGAGTCGCGCCTGATGGCGCGCATCCGGCAGAAGGAGGGCCTGTCGTACAGCGTGGGCTCGCAGCTCGCGGTCGGCTCGCTCGACCGCGCCGGCTCGTGGTCCACCTTTGCGATCGCCGCTCCCGGCAACATCGCCAAGGTCGAGACGGCCTTCAGGGAAGAGCTCGCCCGCGCGCTGAAGGACGGCTTCACCGAGGCGGAGCTCGCGAGCGCGAAATCCGGGCTCCTGCAGAAGCGCACGCAAGCCCGCGCCCAGGACGGCACCCTCGCCGCCACCTGGGTCTCGTACCTCCACCTCGGGCGCACCTTCGCGTGGAGCAAGCAATTCGAGGACAAGCTCATGGCCCTGAAGCCCGCCGACCTCGTCGCCGCGCTTCGCAAATACATCGATCCGGCGAAGGTGACGGTAGTGAAGGCGGGGGACTTCTCGAAAAAGTGAGTTTCTCCCTCTCCCCTGGGCGTTGATGTTCTCCCTCTCCCTTGGGAGAGGGCCGGGGAGAGGGTCTTGTCATCTTTCGCGTCCCTGCCGCGTTTGAAAGATAAGACTGGCTTTCCCGCGATAACACACACAACCCAACACCGCTTGGGTTTTGATAGAATTGATCCAAGTGCCCACCGTCCTCCGCGTCGGCAAGGCCCGAGTCGTGATCTTTCCGAACGATCATTCGCCTCCCCATGTGCACGTGATCCATGGAGACAAGCATGCCAGGGTATCGATTCGAGGACCTGTCCCGAAGCTGCTGGAGACGGCGGGATTTTCCAAGGCAGAGCTGCGACACATTCTCGAAGAGATCGATGAAGTGATGGAAATGCTCAACGAACAATGGGAACAGATTCATGGCGAACAAGGAACGCATTGAGCGCGACTTGGCCAAGCGCTTCGCGCTAGCGCGTGCGCGGGGGCGAGCGACGTCACTTCGGGGGCCCCGCGCGACGGCTGTACGCTATGCGGCGGGTAGGATCGTGGTGGCGCTCGATTCCGGAGTGGAGTTGCGTTTTCCACCGGCCCTGGCCCAAGGCTTGGCTAACGCGAGTCCGCGTGAGCTCTCCGAAGTGGTCATCGAGGCCGGGGGGCTCAGCCTCCACTGGCCCAAGCTGGATGTGGACTTTTACGTACCCGCCTTGGCGCAGGGTGCGTTGGGCACACGACAGTGGATGAGCCACGTCGGCCGTGCGGGGGGCCGTTCGCGATCGGCGGCGAAAGTCAGGGCGGCGCGCGTGAATGGCGCAAAGGGCGGCCGGCCGAGAAAACCGAGGACCCCGGTTATCTCCAAAAACCTTCAGGAAACGTCGCGGAAGACGTCCTCATCCGCAAGATAG